>NZ_JBHIPT010000084.1:0-1353 GCF_042196205.1 Bartonella sp. AP21QHHD
TACGCGGCGTTGCTGTCATATACAGACGTTTTTTGCCCCGAATGATGCTGTTATCGTGAACCTTGATAAATTCAGATTCATTGTCTTCAGTTCCCAATGAAGCCCCAGTTGTTCTATGGGCTTCATCACAGATGATCAGATCAAATTCGGGTAAACCATGCTCTTTTTGTGCATCCGAAATCACTTGGATAGAATGATAAGTTGAAAAGACCACGGTCATTGCATCTGCTAGGGATTCACAAGCTTCTTTAGCAAGGGCTTTTGCATCTGTTGTAGCAGGGAGAACAAGATCTGATGTTTCCATGCCAACAATATCATCTTGGTTTTTACGACGCTTGCCTACTTTTGTATCCGAACACACCGCAAAGGAACGCAAGGGCACTTGTGCATCGGCTGTCCATTCACGGATTGTTTGCGAGACTAAAGCCAGAGAAGGCACCAGAAACAACACACGCTTGCCTTTTCCTGCTATGTGTTCTGCTATCTTAAGGCTTGTGAAAGTCTTCCCCGTTCCACATGCCATAATCAGCTTGCCACGATCTGCTTCTTTTAACCCTTCACAGACTTTCTTGATGGCTTCTTCTTGATGGGGACGAGGCTCTTTTGTTGATTTCAGAAGAACTTCTTGTTTTGTTGCAAATATTTGCCAATCTATCCGACTGTTTTCCATATGACGAAGGTCAATACGATAAACGGGTATCGCTTGTCCTTTAATCATGGCATTCACATTGTCACTTAATTCCACTTCTGTGCTGTCAACGAGAAGTCGATATTTAAAGATGTCTTTTCCAGAGGCAGCGATAAAGCTATCAATATCTTTTTTACTGATCTGATGGTCAGCTTTATAAAACTTACATTGAATAGCCACATATCCCTCTTGATGACGAAGCTTTGCCACCAGATCAATGCCGATATCATTTTTATTCCAACCTTCACGCTCTTTAGCCCATTCATAATAGCTCTCAACTTTTTCATATCGCCCATAGTGGAGAGGGTCATACATAAGATATTTTGTCACAAAATCTTCAAACACTTTCCCCCGTAGAGCATTTGATGTTGCCTGTTCACGATAGGATTGTAAAAGGGAGCGTAAAGTGAATTGTTCATTATCAGACTTAATAGATTGAAGCATATTGTAATAAAAATCCCTTGCCTTATGAGATGATTAATATTCATTAAAAGAATCAAAACGAATTCAATTAAATGCACTTAAAGCAAATAACGATAAAAATGGGAAAAAACTGCTAAAAAAGCCGATATTTTTTTCAAAATGGGTCTTTAAGGCTGCTTATCAACAGCCCATGACATGGAATAAGATCAGCAAAGTAGTGAAATTTGCTATTCATTTCACGT
>NZ_JBHIPT010000085.1:0-1601 GCF_042196205.1 Bartonella sp. AP21QHHD
TGTCTTTCCAGACCCTCGTCCACCCCACGCCGCTCGTACCAAAGCATCCCCATCAAAAATAGGGATAAGTTTTGGTACAATACTAATCTGTCGTGTTGTCATTGACCAAAGGCGCGATTTCTACACGCGTTATCACCTTAATGGCTCCCCCATCTTCACCTGTTACCTGTAAAGGCAACACCTTACCAAGCAATGCTAAATAAGCAGCGGGGCATTCCATAGCCTGTTTTTCCAAATAAGAAATCAAACCATCCTTGCCAATTTTATTCCCAGCATTCTCAGCAGCCTTAACCACTGCTTCTTTTAAAATGCGCGTCATCTTATTCGGAACGCCTTTGACACGCCCTTGACCTGCCTTTGGTGGTATACGCTTTTTAATGGGTTGTGGAGCCTGCTGTGTATTCTCTGATGTCATAAAATACGCCCTCCAGATAATAAAAAACCCCGCATTTGCGGGGATCCCAAACTGCACTGTCCCTCGTTTAGATACAATACGACCAAGTACAGTGCTGTCATTAAATACGATTTGCTACACTTTGTCAACACTAAAATAACACATATTGATAATTTCAAAGGGAATCAGTTAATGATAATTCCAATAAAACCAATTAAAGAGCAATAAACATGACAATCGTATTAATTATCTTATGTATTCTACTATTACTTCCATTTACTGGAATTATACTGGAAGCTTTATGTGCTATAGTTGGTTACGGTATAGGTGCCGCTATGATTGGAGTCCTTATTTTTCTATTAATAATAGGAGCAAAGTTCTTAGGATTTATATATAGCTTGTGTTTAATAATAGCGTTTATGGCATTAATTGCGATTTGTAACATTAAATCAAACGGAAACACATGGGAAGAAGCAATTTCATACAGCACTGCACTATTTTTACCACTGCTTATCTTATGGTTTATTATATGGTATTTCTCTGATAATCGTGATATGTTGGATATATCATCCGTATTGTTTATTACAGCAATAATATGTTCTATTATTGCGATCCCATTCACATTCAATCCTCCAACGAAAGATATTAAAGGCTATCCTGGATTTCTAATTAAAATGTATTGTGTAATACCTATATTTTTTGCGGGTCTTTGTTGGAGCAAAACGACGGCAATAGTAACGGCAATAGTATCAGTAATAATATTGATTGGCTATTTCATTATGATTGCATATTCAGATAATGATAAACCTGATGAAAAAGATGAAAAAAAAGCTTCTAATGAAAATACTTCCTAATAACATTAAGAACGATACGCAATGAATTCACAAGGTGTGGTAGCATTTGATCTTCTATAACGAGGCACTGTAGCGCTGCATAAAGGTTATATTGTCTATAGAGGCATTGGGCTTCTTTTAGTGCCTCTTGCATGTTTATAAACTGCTCTGTTGCAAATTCTACCCATTTGTCTCTTGCCTTATCATCAGATGATGACGGCATTTCGTCATAAATTGCATTAGGCAAGCCCTTTGCACAAAGGTAATTATTTCTTATCTGTAAGTACTGTTGCGCGGCGTCATATTGCTCTTGTGTAAGCACGCCTTGCAAGCAAAGCCGCCCGATATAGGTACCAGAAAGTGGATTTTTTGCC
>NZ_JBHIPT010000086.1:0-532 GCF_042196205.1 Bartonella sp. AP21QHHD
AATGTCGGCGGGTCTACTAAAATAAAAACCTATACTGAACGTCTCTCTCCTTATGGTGAATTAGAGATTGTCTGGGTCTAACCAATAAAGCAGTGTAAATGAAAGTACAGGCGTGGCGGGGGCGCCCCTCTTTCAAATTTTCCCATTTCAAATTTTATCAACTGTTTATCACATTAGATTGTGAGGGTCTTCTATGTGCAAAAAATACGAATTAACCAGTGAAATCAAAAAAATCAAACATGCTCTTACTCGAAATATTATTAACCTTTATCGCATTAAAGCTTTAAAAGATTTCGATGATGTACAGGCGGGTGCTTTAGGCGGTTTTATCGAAAAGGAAGTTAACCTATCCCATGATGGTAATTGCTGGGTCTATGATGAGGCTTGTGTCTATGGTCATGCAAGAGTGTATGATGATGCAAAAATACGGCATTATTCGCAAGTCTGTGGTCAAGTTTATGGCAATGCTGAGGTCTATGGAAAAGCTTTTATCTCTCAATATGCTAAAGTTTATGACCATGCTTTTGTCTAT
>NZ_JBHIPT010000086.1:802-6511 GCF_042196205.1 Bartonella sp. AP21QHHD
AAAAAAAGCAAAGTAAGGTTGGTTCCAAAAAATTGTGAGGTGTATGAAAGAGATAATGTTATCAATATAACTGATAAAACAGAATAAAAACAGGTATGGGGGGCGTGCATTCTTTATGGTTATAAACGCATATAAAATGCATTGCTATAAACATATCATAAAAGAGAGAGTAAAATAAAAAAAAAGCCGTGCCAAGTGATATGACGCGGCTTTCAAATAGCGTTTCTTATTGATTAAAATGAATCATCCACAATGGAGTAATGAATGCATATATACAAAACGTATCATATTGCAAGCGCTCTATGAGAGATATGAAAACTTATCAAAAGGAATGTAAATGTGCGTATGATCTTTAATCACTCATTTGAATGAGAGAGCCTATAAACGCTTGTTATGGCTATTAAACAAATTAAAACGCTTGGTAGGTTTAACAATCCAATCAAAAGCAAATGCATATTCAATAAATATATGTAAAAAACGTTCTTTTTATATTTACGATCATTGGTTTTTAAAAGCAGATTTTCATAAGAAAAATAAACAAACGCTTTTATAAAATGTAAGGTTTTCAAGATTTTGCTCTGCTGTGAAAGCTAAATCTTAATTTTCTCATAAATGAAACGTTTTTAAGAGCAAATGATAACTAAGTTATAACTGTAATAAAAAAAAGTTTTAACGTTTCTTATAAAGATCTCATTTTATGTTTCAAACGTTTAAACGTGCATTTAAAGAGGTTCTCATAAGCGTATTTGTACTTTTCATAAAACCTAATTTCTTTAAATATTAGCCGGTCCATTTTTGGAGGCATTATCTTAGAATAGAGCATTCTTTAAACATTACAGCTTTTGACTCAAAATTGAGTAAAAACCCATGTGAGATTACAATGGTTTTGAAGTTTTCTTGCTTGCGTTATATCATTAAAAAGCTTTCTCTTTCATAAGACATAACATTGTGATTTTCATTCTATATGTCATGATATTATATTTATGCTGATTACTTATCATTTTCTAAACTTTTAGAAAGCGTTTTAAAAGTGATCTTGTCTTTAAATCCTTTTATGCAATCTTTATAAATTAAACCTATAAGCTTATAAAAGTTTTAAATGATTACTTTCTTATAGGATACTATAACATCTTTAGATTTTGCGCTCCCCAATTTTGGGGACCGTTAATTTTGTTTTTATCATGCGATTAACAATCCAATCATTAAAACAAGATGTGATCTTTAAACGTATGTTATCGATAATTCCAAACAACTAAATTTTAAACAATGTGATTTGTACTGTGATAAAAACGTATCATAAGATTTATAAACTGTTATGAATGATAGCTGCTTTTCATTTCATTTGAATGCACACATGCGTTATAATATTTGTATCATGATTTGCTTTTTATGGTCTATTCATGCATGGCAATCTTATATAAAAAATGATCAAATGAATCATGCATAAAAGTGTGGATTCTTAAGTGGATTCATATAAAATAATTTCACACAACCTATTGACTTTATTGGTTTTTTATGCATAATATGTTATCGAACTCAGATAAACGTTTTTGATTTTAACAGCTGTTTCAATAGGGCGGGTAGTGCTTGCATCATAAACACCTTGTCCCGCCCGTGTCTCAAACACCACATCACGGCTTTCGTTAAAGTAAAAGGTCTCCCGTTCACAAAAACGAATGGCTGCAAAAATGCTTTCTTGGATTTGTTGAACATACTCATCGGCTATGTCATCAATCTCATCTTGAATGACCGACACTAAGTGCGAAAGTGTTCTCTTATGACGATAAACATCTCGCTTTACTGGTATCGGTCCTCCAGTCTTAACCCGAATATAATGACGTGTCATCAAAATACCTCTCAGTAAAAATTATTACTATTGATATTATATATATTGTGTAGTATAGTGCACTGATGGTAGCGATAATAAAAACAACAGATGAATTCGATAACTGGTTAGAAAAACTTAAAGACAGAAAAGCTGCTAATATAATTCTTGCAAGGCTTCATAGAATTCGTTCAGGGCTTTTGGGTGATGCAAAGTTTTTTAATGGTATAGGTGAATTACGTATCCACTATGGTGCTGGTTACCGAATTTATTTTACAAAAAAAGGCGATAAAATCATTATATTGCTTTGTGGTGGTGACAAATCCACACAATCCAGTGATATTCAAAAAGCCTTATCTCTTTTAGAGGATCTTAAAAATGAAATTGAAAACCTTTAACTTTGAAAAACACCTCACAACACCAGAATCTCAAGAAGTCTTTTTAAATGAAGCCTTTAAAACTGGTGATGCCTCTCATATAGCGGATGCCCTTGGTATTGTTGCTAGAGCACAAAATATGAGTGCCTTAGCAAAAGAAACCAATCGCGAACGCAGTGGATTATACCGCTCTTTAAGCAAAACAGGTGACCCTAAACTTTCTACCTTAGTCGCTGTCTTATCTGCCCTTAATTTACAACTCTCTGTACAATCTGCTCCATAAATCGTGAGGGGAATTAAGCCTTCCCCTATACCTCTCAACGATTGGTCACGAATTGCACGACCACAACACACTCACCAGCCGCGGTTGTTTTATCCCGTGTTGCATAAAGCGTAAGCTCTTGATCTTCTGGAACAAACTCTTTTTGGTTGGTTGATGTAAAATCTTGAGTGCTTTGGGTTTTGATATCCTTTTCACTAAACTCATTACCACCATAGGTGCTGCCTATCTTTAATTTCGCATCCGAAAACGCTGTCTTCACAAACGCTTTAATCGAAAGGATCATTGCACCACGCGGTAAAGTCCCGATTTTGCGCGTCAAATGCTTATCTTTATGCGAGATATTCAAACGCAAAAAACTGACCTGATGTGTATGAAGATCTCTGCCGTGTAAGTGTCCTGTTACGCCATCTACCATGTCCTATTTCCTTTCCTCATCACTCAACTTCACCGCTGTAGGTGGGGATAACTATCGTTCCAAAATCTTGGGCTCCTTGTGCTCTTCCGGGCATTTGGAAACGCGTTTTCTTCATGCCCATAATTGTATGCACTCCAAAACCGTATTCGCGTTTGTAGTCGAAGGTTTCTTCTTCGATTTTATAGCGGGTCTTACCGTAACTCTTACCAAATGCCATAACGACACTTTGCGCTCCAAGCAAAACAGCACGGCGCACACCTGCAAGACGTGTACTATCCGTGGATTTAACACCATTGGTGACATGCTCTGATTCACGTAAAATCACACCGTTGTACATGCCTAGAGAACCATCAAAGATTGGGTTTTTGGAACGCGAACCGGTATAAGCAGCTTTCTGAATATCAAGCCATTGACCCGTCTCTGTATTAGTGCGCAATTGTGTCACCTGAATGGGATGCAAATACAACACATAAACACTCTCGCCATTCACGCGAACCGGTCTAATTTTAGGATTCGCTAGCTTAGCGCACTGAACCGCTTCATCTATCAATTTAAGATTAAAGCTGTGTTTGGCTTTTTCTGTAAGCTCTTCATCCTTGGTTTTTGCTTCTGGTCGCACAATGCGCTTACTGCTTGGAGCTAATGGTGCATTAAAGCCCCAAAAAAGAGGATCAAGATCAACCAGTTCTCCCTCAAAATTAAGCCTGTTGGCTGTATAACCGCAAGCGTGAACGAAAAACATCAAACTCAAACGGTCCGCATACCAATCTGATAAACTGTTTTTGGCTTCTTCGCGCAAATTAAACAATGTGCGCTGATTATCAATAGTGCCTTCATTGGCAATTCTTGTTCCATGATAAAGTTCATTGATATACAGTTTATCATGAAGGAATTGTAGTGCCTCTTCATTGCCTTCAAGGGTTTCACCCTCACTCACACCACGTCCTGATAACTGAGCTCGCAGACTAAATGTTACACAATCCCCTTTGCCTTTTTGCGTCTCTGTTTTCACCTGAATAATGCTATTGGAATCCTGCCCCATCAAAGGAGCAATAGGAGTTGCTTTGGAGACCTCCGCATCAAGAATTCTCGCCCATGTTTTTAACGCATGGGGATCATTAATCCCTATATGTGTTGTTGCCATTTATTTCACCTTTCTTTGCTATAAAAAAACCGGCTTAAAGCCGGACCACCAACCCGCACCAAAGGCGGCTTATTCTCTAAAAGTCTTTCACTTAATCTTCATCATCTGCACCACTCAATTTGCGTATAAGCACTCGGTTCTTTGGATTACTGTACCACGCTTGAAACTCTTTATCCGTCATAGCGTCCATCGTTTCCCATGAAAGTGGACCCGTCACGCCCCCTCCACCAGATGCCGTTAAGGTTCTCGCAGAATTCTGCCGACTTTGAAGTTCTGCAACTTGATTATTCGCTTGCACTGCTTGGTTCTGATAGCCAAGGTTTTGTGCTATTCTATAAATTTCTTCTGCCGGATTGAGATCTCTTTGTGCACAAGTCGCTACAAGCGCATGCAATTGATCTCTTATAATCGCATCTATTGTGTTTTGTTGTCCATACTCAGGATAAAGTGATGACCAAGAACTCAATTCCTTTGCGCGTGCCTCATAAAGAAAATTTGCCGCGGCATCAAAATCACTGGATTTATTTTGAAACGACTTAACAGAATTATTAAAAAATTCACCAAGACGCATATCGTGCTGCTGCTGTTCCTCAGCTTGTCTTAGCGCTTCTTTCTGTTCCCTAATATACGCATCCTGCTCTCGAATCTTTTTTCCCATCCAACTCATATAGCCAATAATGTCTTGTGTAGGGTCTGGGGGTGCATTTTCACCTTCAACCATTGGCGTCTGGGATTGGGGTTCATAAAACTTTACAAGCGCTTCACGGGCTTGTTTGGCTTGTTGCTCCATACGCTGCTGCTCTATGCTAGGAACAATCTCTGAAGGTTTTTCAACGGGCTGTGCAACCGGCTCTGGAGAGGTGACATCATCATTATCAATCGTTTCACCATCATAAGTGCCAGCATCAAAAGAGCTCTCATCATCAAAGACCGGTGCTCCAACTCTGTAATCTTCATTCATAGCTTCATTCATTTCTGCATTCATTCTTTCACCTTTCTCAACTATGCATACCTCTGTGTAATGCTATTCGCTCTCGCATAATCTGATTGTGTGCCTGATCATTGAGAAGCTTCTGCCGTTCAATCTCATAGCGTTGCTTCATCAGTTCTGCGTCTGTTTTTGCTCTCTCTTGATGCACAAAAAGATCAATCTGCTTTTGTTGCAAATCCATCTGATGCATCTGTGCTTTCGTCTCTAAGTCTTGTTGCTTTTCCTGCAACTTCATTTCCTGCTCGGGATCCATCTGCTGTTGTTGTGCCATTTGTTGCTGTTGGAACTTCTCACTGACACGATTGAGTAATGACGCAGGCAAGGGTGAGTAACGAAGTAGATCAAGCATAATATCCGGCGTAATGGCATTTTGAAGCAATGGGAGCAGCTGTGTGATGATACCGAAGGTGCGCTCTTTCTCATTCGGGCTGGTTGGCGCATCATCAACTACAATATCATACTCGACACTCGTTACTTCTTCACGCGTCAATGGAATATATTGCGCATTCTCTTCACCAGATATCCGTACCAAACGACCATCGGACAAGTAATTCTGTATCAAGTGCAAAATAATCTTACCTTGCCGCTTGCGGTACAAACGTAAACCATCAAACAGACAAGCAAGCAGATTTAAACTGGATTGGCGTCGTTGTGCCTCCAAAATACCCGCTTGT
>NZ_JBHIPT010000087.1:0-1841 GCF_042196205.1 Bartonella sp. AP21QHHD
GGAAGATTGTGGGTTTCTGTCAGTCTTACTACTGCTGCTTATTGTCTTGGCTGTGAATATGCTAACGGTAAAGAATCTCAATCTCAATATGAGGCTATGCTGATTTCTTCAGAAGAGAATTTTGGAGTTACAGCACTGGAGTTTTTTGAAAACCACGTTAAGGTAGCTTTAGACAAGGTGTTAGCTTGGGCGCAAGCACAAGATATTAAGAAAAAATTACGTGAAAAAGCTGCTAATCATTCTCTCGTTGCAAAGGCTCTACTCGGCGATACCGAAGCTTTAAGGAATTACAAACCTACACCTCAATTATATACACCAGAGTTTTCTGATTATGAAAAGATGACACAGGTTGAGCGCGTCATCTTTTTTGCTGANCGACCGCTTCATTCAATTTGATTTTGGTTTTATACGTCTTCCAAATGATGATTACAATGTTCATCTTGAAGCAGGGATCTCCAACGAAGATATTTCTGTAGCTTGCCATTATATTCACGATAGTAGAAAATGTAGGCAGATATCAGCTACAAATATTTATCAGTCTTTTAATACGATTGAGGGAGGGGTTTTTAGTGGTGTTGATAAAGGGATTGATATTTGTGTAGAGACATTAGATGAGCAAGAGCTTATCAAAATCTCTGAGCGGATAATACAATGGGCACGTGCTCAGGATTTAGAAGCAGCGATAGAAAGCAAAGCGCTTGTTCAAAAATATAGCTCTTGTCCCGATATCCCATGGCATTTGGCTTGTTTAGCATTAACAGGTCAAATTGATGTCCTGAAATCCTATCAAAATGTCGTAAAAGCAGGTACGATTTCTGAATATTTAGATGACGATGATGTGGAAAAATATGTTAATCACGCTGTTCAATTTGCTGAAGGACATCTGAGCGTTTTAAAGGAGCGAGAGGCGGCGGATGCACGTATCGATGTACAATCTTTAGCTCTCCTTAATACAGTTTCTGAAACATTAAAAATGATGAACTGGACAGTCTATCGCGACAAAAATTATAATCGTAATGCCTATTTTATAAGCAAAGACCGTATTATCAACATAATGTACAGTCTTGATAGAAAAGGAAAAACACCGATCGTTATATTCAAGGCTTCACTTTCAACACTTGCCTTTTCCACTGCTCATAGGGATGTTTTTCCCGAGAAGCCTCAATATATAGCTCTCAAAGAGGCAGAAGAAGTTTATACAGTTTCTAGTGTTGAAGTTGAAGAAGGCAAACTGAAGCAAATCTGTGTGGATATTCTTAAGTGGGCTGATAACCAAAACACCAACCAAATCATTTATGATTATGCGGCGTTGCCAACAAATAGTGAATTTTGCCTTGCAGAATTTCACCTTATTGCACTTATTTTGACTGGTAATGTCAAAAAACTTAAGTTTTATAAGGAGAGTTTTCAAAGAAAGAACCGTCTAGGCTTTGTAGATACTATCACAAAATATGATATTGACAACGCGCTTAATCTTGCCCAGCGTTATTGAACAGGTTTTCCTAAAAACGTTCCAATTTTGAGTTTGGATCCGCAAACAGCATCTGTTGCTTCTAAAACAACTTCTGTTGAAGTGGATGACACTGATGATCGTCTCACCATGGAAAGTGCTCATGCACTTTTAAAAAGCTTAGGCTGGTCAACCGAGAAAATCAATGAGAATGATTATATGGCAAGCTATCAATTGGCTGATCGTGAAGTAGATATTCTTTATAACGACGAAATTGCCAAAGACTACCCGCAATTTGATAGCGCCTTTATGATTAGCACGGGCATTCTTTCCACCGCTTGTAAATTCATTGATCCTACCCACACGGAAGATATTCCAGATATACAGCTTA
>NZ_JBHIPT010000088.1:0-1467 GCF_042196205.1 Bartonella sp. AP21QHHD
AATATTGATGAGGGGCGTTCTTTTGCAAGTGTGCAAACAGATTTAATCGAGTCGCATCAACATCAAGGACAGAGCCTTTCGATGTCTCATTTTACCAGCAACGAAAACTTTTGGGATGGGAATACGACGGATGTGTTGGGCTATCGTCTAGGCTTGTTTGGGGGGAGCTCTCTAGCGAATTTTATGGGCATAGAGCGTGAGAATTTAGGGGGCTACATTGTAAGTTCTCATACTCTTGATGAGAACCAAGAGGTTGTTTTGGAGAGCACTGGTGAAGGCGAGACGCGTCCAGTAAATGTGAGTGTTCTGTTTGCGATTAAGACATGAGGTGTAAGATGTCGACGATCTATGATTGGTCTTTAAATGCCTCCTTGAATGCCTATTGTGATGATTTGATTGATTGGTCAAAAGGACAACGTCCTAGTAGTCTGAATAATAGTGCTCGTGTGATGATGCAACGTGTGCGTGAGTATTTATCGGATACGAGTGGTGTGATTGAAAGCACTTTTACGGTTGATGCTGAACACCAGACGACGTTGATAAGACTTCAAAGCCAATCGCAATTTTTAGAGTATAAGAATGGGATATCAATTTATTTTAAAGCGAAGGGCAAGAATGTTGGGGAAACCGCAATTGCCTTAAATGATTTGGCGGCTAAACCTGTTTACAAGGCGACGGAATTAGGTCTCCGTGTTTTATCGGGAGGCGAGCTTCAAAGGGGGTGCATTTATAGCTTGGTTTATAGGGATCATGCTTGGCAAGTTTTAAATCCTACGCCTCTCTCTTTATCGCAAGAGCCGGTTATCCCTGTTTATCCACTAGGGACGATAGGGATTTTTGGGATGCAAGTTTTGCCAGATGGCTGGTTACCATGTGATGGGAAGGCTTATTTGCGTAGTGATTATCCTGCTCTTTATGAAGCGATAGGGATCAGGTGGGGAGGCGCTGATAGTTGGACGAAGTTTAATGTTCCCGATTTGCGTGGTGTTTTTTTACGAGGTGTTGATGATGACCGCGAGATAGACCGCTTTCGTTATCTTGGCACTTTACAAAATGACGCAATGAGAAAGCATGACCATGGGGGTCAATCCTTTACGATTTTGAATGATGAAAATCAGGAAGAGAGTTGGCATGGTGATATGACGATCATCTGGGGATATGTGTTGAATGACCAGCAAAGATTGAAGCTTGCTGAACGTTTGGGCGTGAGAGCAGAGGATATACGCGTGCACCATAAGCTCGCCTTTCCCCATTCCCACCTTCACATGCGTGATGTTGCATTGGCAAGTTCAGGTATAAGTGAGACGCGCCCGATTAATATGAGTGTTGTGTTTGGAATCAAGACGTGAGGTTTAGATGTCCACGATTTATGATTGGTCTTTAACAGCATCTGAGAATGGTGGTGCTGATGCTTTAATTAATTGGTCAGAGGGACAGCACCCTAACACGGTTAATAATAGCGCTCGT
>NZ_JBHIPT010000089.1:0-2241 GCF_042196205.1 Bartonella sp. AP21QHHD
ACCGGCTTCCGTTAAAAGTTGCTTTGCTTTTTGGAGATCAAGTTTAAAGGGTTGTCCCTCTTTTTCATCCAAAGCTCCAAGATTACCAAGAGGAATAAAACTTGCACGTGGAATACCAACATCTTTGAGAAGAGTCTTACCGAGTCCTTCATAGTCAATAAGATAACGCATCGCTAAACGCACTTTTTCATTGGAAAAAATTGGATTTGTCACATTGAACCCCCATATGATCACGGATGGCTCTAACACTCTTTCAACTTTAATATCCGTTGTTGCTTGGAGATCTGCCAAATCCTCTGGCATCAGATTACGTGCAACATCGATATCGTGTTTTTGCAATAATAAACGTTGTGTTCCAGGTTCCGCAACATGGCGAATTAAAATCTTCTTCAATTTAGGCGCCTCCCCCCAATAATTGGAGCTTGCACGCAACAAAATTCCTTCTCCAGGGCGCCAACTCTCTAGCTGATAAGGACCAACACAAGCAGAATGGCTTGCCAAATACCGGTTTCCCATATCACCATTTTTTTCGTGTTTCATGAGTGTTTCACGATCAAGCAAAGCAAGAGTACGACTAGTGGCAAAATGGCTAAGAATGAGCTCTGCTGGATAAGGTTTATCAAATTTCATCACAACCGTTTTGTCGTCCGGTGCTTGAAAAGCCTCATCAACGTTTTGTTCTGTAATCCCATATTCATTAAATGTCGCCGCAGTAGCCATCTTCAATTGAACAACCCGCTTCATGCTCCAAATAAGATCATTGGCATTCGCAGGACGACCATCGTTGAACTTCAAACCATCACGCAAATGAAAAGTAATCACCGTACTCTGATCATCACTTGAAACATCCCAACTCTTCGCTAAAGAAGGAACCATTTTAGCAGCATCATCTGTAGCAGAAACGACTAAATTATCACAAACATTAACAAGAACTTCATTACCATAACGGTCATTGATTTGTGCGGGATCAAATGTACTTATTGTATCAAGATTCCAAGCCATCACAAGCGTATCGGCAGGTGTTTTCGCTGAAACTTGTTGCACAAACATCCCCATTGCAAGAACAGCAGAAACAAAAGAACTGCCCTTTTTCAATATTTTTCTTTTCCCGTTCATAGAATTTTCCTTTTAAGATTTAAGGTTATTGTATAACTTCCCATGTGACAACATGCAAAAATGATAAGATCATGCTTAGAAAACACGCCTCCTAGAGGTAAAATATCAAAATCTCTAAAAGCAGCAGCCACTTTTCAAAAGCTCCTTCCCTCCCAAATACGTATAGAACAAACGAACATATGCAACGCAAAACGATCTGATTAAAATGAAGCTATCACGCACGATAGCACACGACATCACGGCACTTATAATTCAGAGCATATCAGACCAAAATCCTTCCTTGCTTCATTAAAAAGATTTCTTTTTCAAGTTTCTTCTTGCGATTTTCTAAAAAGTATCATCAAAGCGCTACTCTAATTGCTTCAAAAGCCTCAAAACAATTTGATATTTTGATGATCCTGAATAAATTTTTTCGTAACCATTTTCACCCTTCTTCAGAAGAAAATTCGAACTTTATTATAACTCCGTATCAAATAACAGCTTCGAACCTATAGATTATCATATTTTAAGTCATAAGGAATGTAACCTGAGGTATGAGAAGAGTAGCTTGATGTTTCCCCACGTACCGGCATACAACAGTTTTTCTCACCAAAACATTTTATAAAGTCCCCATTTTTTCAGAAACACTAAATTTTGCTTTATTCGTTACACCTGTCTTTTGCAACAAACAAATTTATTACTTTTTATACATATAAATTGAAATATCAAATATTAATATCTATATACGTAGAATTTATCGAAATAAATAACCTCTCTTCCCAATAGAATGTTTTGAAACAAAATTCTCTACACAACATGGTAATCCATTCCCGATAGAATTCAACGTATTGCAAAGTATTAAAGAGCTTTGCAATACATCAAATATATCATGACCATGTTTTTTTATATTTTATAAACCTGATACCTTTTTATTTTTCAATTGCACTATAAAAAATACGTGGTGCACTATTCCAAACCCATTTTTTGACATCAGGTGTCATCGCTACAGAAACATATGTCTGATAGATAAAAGCATAAGGTCCTTTCTGCATAAAATCACGTTGTAAATCAGCATACATTTGCGCCCGTTTTTTGGGATCTTTTTGAAACAACGCATCTTGAACCTTTTGATTCATAGTTTCATCC
>NZ_JBHIPT010000090.1:0-4259 GCF_042196205.1 Bartonella sp. AP21QHHD
CTTTACTGAAAAGCAAGTTGCAGACATCTCATCAGCCCAAATAAAGCGTATAAGAAGAGGTGTTTATATTAAAGAAAAGGCAACAGCAAGGTTTCTTGAGACAGATATCATTGGTTCTGGAACACCGATACCTCTTAAATTTTTTAAAGCAAACGAAACAAAACGCGGCGTAACTTACACACTGTTTGGAAAGAAAGAAATCTTACCCCATGGTTTTATCAAGGGAGGCAGTTTTCCAAAGCGTGTTGAATTAAAAAAGCTGAATGGTAATGTATTTCAAAGAGNGAAAATGGGAGGGAATGTGTTTCAAAGAGATGACGGAGATCAATTCCCCATTGCAAAACAAGAAGGACCTTCAATTGCTAAAGTGATGTCTAAGCCAGAAATTGCAAGTGCTATTGTAAAAGAAGCCAATGAAAGATTAATTGCCAATATACAGTACCAACTTGCTCGTCAAGAATATGCCGCCAATAAGAAAGGCTAGATCATGTTCTCAAGCTATGTTTGCTATACACTGAGATTTTCTTTCTTGACAAGATTCACGGAAAACGTATATCGTTAAATCAGGTGCCTAACAAACACCTTAAAACAACTAGCGGATTGGTTACCGAAATAACTAATTTTCCGCATATTAAAAGCTTTGACTCATTGTATGTTAGACGCATATAATGATTTCGTCGGGTGTGGTTATGCTATAAAATACCTTCACGGGGAAAGCATAACGACGGGCTAGTTGCCGTGTTTGTTAGCACCCGGCACTCTTTTTTAGAGTGTCATTAACAAACCTCTAACAACTAGGAGTTCACTATGAACACTCTCATAGAAATTAAAGAACAAATCATTGGACAAGAAACTGTTCAAACTGTTAACGCACGCGAGTTGCATACGTTTTTAGAAGTTAATATACGCTTCAACGATTGGATTTCACGACGGATTGAAGAATATTCTTTTCAAAAAAATCAGGGCTTTGTGAGTTTTACTCAAAAAAGAGTAAAACCTAATACCTTTCAGGAAAATCAAGGCGTTGTGAGTTTTACTAAAAATTTAGTAAAACCTAAAGGCGGTCGTCCAAGTACAGAATACCACATCACTTTAGACATGGCGAAAGAGCTCTCAATGGTGGAACGTAATGAGAAAGGACGTCAAGCACGCCGTTACTTTATTGAGTGTGAAAAGAAACTAAAAAACCAAGCTGTTGATTATGATCGTGATACGCGCTTTGATTTGCCAAGTTATTGGGAAGGTATGAACGCTGGCGAAAAAGTTTTATATCTTTTAGGTCCTATTCATATGCGTCTTCTTGATGCCTTCAGAGTAGATGAAGAGAACAGAAAATACAAAGCTCTCATTAAGGAAGCAAAACAGGTTCTAGCAAAATCTGTTACGAAAGCCGCTTAAATTTAAAATATGATCTCATCTTCCCTGCTTGCAAAGTGGGGAGGATATTAATTCAAAGGAGATTATCGATAATGCTTCGCTTTTTCCAGAAAAAATACAATAAAATCAATGCAAAAGGTACTTCCCAGCGGGTTGGCTTCGTTGCGGGGCGGACGAGCGCAAACTATCGCTAGCGACAGAATTTTCAATTTGACTGTACATTGTACATTTAACTCATTGATAAATAATGATTTCAATATGTACACTGTACAGTATGTGAAACGTTTTCTTAGCAAAAAGTAATTTTTATTACTTGACAATTCTACAGTAATAGGTATCTTCGAATCAGGTGCCTGAAAACACCTTAAAACCATAAGCGGATGGATTGCCGATACAATCTTTTTCCGTACATTGAAGGCTTTGACTCATTATATGCGTATGGCGTATACTGGTCTTGTCGGGTGTGGTTATGCCATAAAATACCCTTTCGGGGGAAAGCATAACGACGGACTTATGGCCGTGTTTTCAGCGCCCGATACCTTTCTAAGGTGTCAATGAAAACATTTAACCATAAGGAGTTCACAATGAACACTCTTATTCCGATATCGGAACAAACTGTTGGACAGGAAATTGTTCAAACAGTAAATGCACGTAATCTGCACGCATTCTTAGAGGCAAAACGAGACTTTTCCAATTGGATTAAAGACCGTATTATCAAATACAATTTAGAAGAGGGAATAGATTATATTTTAACGCTCGCCAAAACTGGCGAACGTCAAAATGTAGTGTTAAAAGAATATTATCTTACACTAAATGTAGCAAAAGAGCTTTCTATGCTTGAGAACAATAAGAAAGGTAGAGAAGCTCGTTTATACTTTATCAAATGTGAACGGCTTTTGAAGCAAGTAGCAACACCACAGATAACTGCATCACAAGTTGACTATTCCAAACCGGAAGCATTGCTTGGTGTTTTGAATCATCTACAAAGCCAAATAGAACATAAAGATCATGTGATTGCAGAATTGACACCAAAAGCAAAAGCTTTGGATGGCTTAAAGCGCTCTGATGGTTTATTCGGTCTTATTGAAGCAGCAAAGATGTTGGAAGTAAGACCAAAGGATTTAACTGATTACTTGCGTAAACATGATTGGGTGTATCGACGGGCTCCAGGGGCGCCGCTGTTACCTTATCAGGATAAGATCAAGAAAGGATTCATGGACTGTCCTGCTATCACCATTCAAAGACCGGATGGTACAGAAAAGGTGCTCCCTTCAACAAAAATCACACCAAAAGGATTGGCATGTTTGAGAGAACAAATCCATGGAGGTGTACAATGAACACCAGTATCGACTTTTTATGTGATTTATGGATAGCTTTGTTTCAATTTTCTGATCGTGATGATGTCGAAGATAAGGCTTTTAATGCTCTCATTGAGACCATGGATGCAATAGAAAAAGCTTTGATTTTAAAACTTCAAGATGAATCACCAAATGCACTCAGAATTTTGGCAATGATTACAAATTTTGGAACCTTAAAACCTCCCCCGATTATGGAGCCTTTGTTAAAAGCTTACGAACCAAATTTGGAGAGCCCCATTAAAAAGGTTGCTTAATTAAAAAAATAGAACTCCCCTCCCCGTTCTCAACAATGGGGAGGTGGTTAAGAAGGTAATAAAATTAAGGTGCACTATACCAAGTTGATCGTCCACCACCATGACGTATCAAAAGACCTTTTTCAACTAATGATGTAAAAGTTACTTTAAGTGTATTAGCGCTTGCACCAACCTCACGCACCATATCGCGGGTTGTAACACGTCCGTGATTACGCACATAATCAAGAATATTAAGAGCCAATTCAGATAAGGAAAAAAGAGCATTTTTTTCACTCTCTATTTTTATTTCTAATTGGCGTTTTTGTTTTTGTAGAGCACGTAAAAAAAAGAGTATCCAAGGCTCCCAATTGGGTGTTTTAGTATAAATTGTTTTTTGAGTTTGATTTAAAGCTAAGTAATAGCTTTCTTTATTATTCTCAATAATGCTTTCAAGTGATGAATATGGTACATAAACATAACCTTTTTGTAACAAAAGAAGGGTGGTTAAGATACGGCTTAAACGTCCATTTCCATCTTGAAAAGGATGAATAGCTAAAAATGTTACATTAAAAATACCAATCGTAAGTAAAGGATGAAGATCCTTTAATTCATTGGTTTTATTGAACCAAGTAATAAGCTCTTGCATTCGGTATGGTGTATCAAATGGTGTAGCTGTTTCAAAAACAATGCCAACCATTTTCCCTTGAGAATTAAATGCTGCTACATCATTGCGTAAAGTCTTATATTCACCTCGATGTCGTTGATCTTTCTCACTATTACACAAAAGATCACGATGAAGTTGTTTAATATGATTTTCAGTAATAGAAATATCACTCCAAGATTGAAAGATTGTTTCCATAACCTTGGCATAACCGATAACTTCTTGTTCATCACGACTCTTGAAACGTTTAATTTCTAAATTTACCAAAAGCTGTTCGATTTCGCGGTCTGTTAACTTACTCCCTTCAATGCGTGTGGAAGATCCAATACTTTCAACAGTAGCAATATGACGAAGAGCGTTCAATCGCTCAGGTGCAAGAGTACCAAGGGCGCGCCATGCCCCTTTGAACTCATCAATTTCAGCAATGAGAGCCAACAATTCTTGTGTAATTTGGAGTGTATCTGTTTTCATACCGGAATATATACCGGATTATACCCGATTGTCAATCATTCGTAACACCGTAAACTCTTACTTCTTATGGCAGAGAAAAAGCAAGGAGCAACTATGACCAAGAAAGTTCGTGAGGGGATATCGGTTCGTGCGTTTGCCAAAAAGATGCGTGTTTCACCT
>NZ_JBHIPT010000091.1:0-2061 GCF_042196205.1 Bartonella sp. AP21QHHD
CAACACCGTGTAGAAAACCTGTTGCCATACTTTATGCTCCTTTAAAATATTGGCTAATGAAATGAATGGGAAAAATGAGGGTTGGATTTGAAATCGCACCCTTTAAAACAGCAAATCATAAGGATTTTGGTTCACTCGCATTTCAAATGCGAGTGAATAGTAAAGGATAGCATTTCAAATGCGATCCTTTGAAAACAACAATATGTAAAATAATTTTTTAAAAGCATATTGACACTAATAAACCCTCATGTTAATCGAATCACAAGTGCTAGAAACACTAAACCATTAGCGGATAGGTCACGTAAGATCTCTCCCATGCATTTAAAATACTGATTGTCTTTTATGCTGTTATTGGCATATAACGATTTTGTCGGGTGTAGCTATGCTATACAATACCTTCTCACGAGGGGAAGACATAGCGACGGACTAATGGCCGTGTTTCTAACGCCCGGCACCCTTGGGGGTGTCAATAGAGACATTAAAACCATTAGGAGTTCATCATGAACAATTTAGTGACAATCAACAATGCTGGTATTGCTGTTACAACTTCTTTAAAAATTGCAGAGGGTGTGGGTAATACGCATAAAACAGTTATACAGTTAGTACGCAATAATCGTAAGGATTTTGAAGAGTTTGGTTCACTTGGATTTGAAATCCAAGTGAGTAAAAGAGACGGTAAAGGTGGTCAAAAGAGAGAAGTTGCTATTCTCAACGAACCACAAGCCACTCTACTCATGACCTATATGCGTAACAATGATACGGTGCGTGCATTCAAAAAAGCACTCGTCAAAGCTTTCTATGATTTAAAAAACCAATTAATTGATAATGACCGTGATACACGCTTTGATTTTCCAAGCAACTGGGATGAAATGGGACCTACTGAAAAAGCTGTTTATATTTATGGACCGCTTCACATGCATCTTGTTAAAGCTTTTACATTAGCAGAAGAGAGCAAACATTATAAAACGCTTGTTGAAGAAGCCAAGCGAGTTTTAGTAAGCCCTGTTGTAAAAGTAGCTTAAGTTAAAAACATGATTTTATCTCCTCGTCTTTGAGGCGGAGAGGCAGTTAATGGCTCTGTTCCATTTGTATATCCACTTTATTAGCTGTTAATGTTGGAATAGAAGAGACATCAATGTCCCTCAAGGCATGCCATGTATCATAATTGGCTTGAAGCTGTAGCCAAAGGGCTGGTCCATTTCCTAACAATTTACCAATACGAGCCGCTGTTACTGCTGTAACTGGACGTTCTCCTTTAAGGATGCCGTGTAAGTGCTGGCGTGATATTTGAAGAATTCGAGCAATTTCGGTTTTACTTGCATTTAAATATTCTAAGGATTCGGCTAAAATCTCTCCTGGATGAGAAGGACAACGATTAGGATTACGTGTGGTCATGGATAGTTTCCTTTACAAATCTTAAAACCTTCAGTGGTATTGCTCTAGATCAACATGGTAAACGTGTCTGTCTTTAAATTCAAAAGTGATACACCAAGGACCATTGATATGAATTGTGTAGCGAGTTGGAGTAAAGCCTTTAAGCATATGAAAATTATAACCTGGTACATTGATATCACTAACTTGAGAAGCAGCGTCAAGGGCATCAAGACGGCGAATAATACGCTGTTGAAGCCTGCTATCAATCTTACTTTTTCCTGTTTCCCAGAGAGATTGGAGGTCTTTATTTTTAAATGTTTTGATCATAGCAAACTCAACAACTTTATTTTAAGTAAGATGTAATGTATTAAGTGACAATTGTCAACAAAAATGTTACAATTTAATATGATTGATGCCAACACTGTGGAACTACAAGAATTTAAGAAATGAATATCAAACCAATTCGTGCTGAGAGGGAGTACCAAGAAGCTTTAGAAATTGTGTCTGCAATGTTTGATAAGCAGCCAGAAGTTAATACTCCAGAATTTGATAGAATGAAAACTCTTGTTTTGTTAATTGAAGCTTATGAAACAGAACACTATCCTGTTTCTCCACCTCATGCGTAAAGAGAAGAATAAGTGCATGGAGGGGATAAATTTGCACGTTAACATCAAGGATTTTACGACC
>NZ_JBHIPT010000092.1:0-55157 GCF_042196205.1 Bartonella sp. AP21QHHD
CAATATCCAGATCTTGCCATGAAAATCATAGGCAACACGTTAAGCCCTCAAGAAGGCTATAGAACATTGCTTAAAAGGCTTAATCGGGGTGATTATGAAGCTGTACCAACCGAATTGCAGAAAATGGACCAAAGCCAAGAGGCAAACGTTTACAAGGTCTTGTACTCCGGCGTGTATCAGAGGCAGGGCTATGGACGAAAGGGGCTTGTGTTTCTTCTAATTATCAAACAGTAGAAACGGGGGGTAAAGCAGAAGCATTGGCACCCATTATTGGTTCTTTCTCAGGTCTTGGCGGTTTTTTAGCGGGCAATGGTCTAGTTCAATGGGCTTTAGCCGCCATTATGGTTTGAGCCGCATATGCTGGCATTTTCTTTGTTGCTAAACGTTTTCAGGAGCACTGCCTATGAATCTTATGGATGAAAAGAAATCTGATGCTAACAGGTGCGGCTTTAGCCGCTTTTTTTTATGATTTTAGCAAGAGCTTTTACTCTTGGAAAAAAAGCAGAACAACAAAAGCAAACAGAAAAAGCTTTAAAAGCAGCCACAACACGTTTGGCGGTGGAAAGTGAAGTTAATCAAAAAAGTGCTGCTGATGTGCGTGCTGCTCTCTTTGATTGATTGCGCGACAAATAAATATGCTTCTTCTTGTGTTGGTTGGTTACCTATTTATTTAAGCCAGCAAGATCTGAACACCATCAGTTCCAATTTAGTAAGAGAGATCTTAAAGCACAATAATCTAGGTGAACGCTTGTGTGGGTGGAAACATGGTTAGAAAAAAAACACAAGACGATATAGAAATTACAGAAGTAGAAAAGAAATGCTTCAAGAAATGATCATCACCTATCAAAGCGTGAAAATGATGTCTCGCTTGATGAAGTGGATAGCATTTTTTCTTTTTTTGCTTATCCTTGATTTTGCACGCCTCATGGATGCAATAGACAACATCTTCGCACATTTAAAACAATGGTTCTCAAAAAATTAGAAAAACTGACATACAAGCAAAACTACGAAAAATTCTTTTTACTATGAATTGGAGATCCAATCATAAGCGTAGTTCAGAATGCAAACCAAGTCGTAAAAGCTCTAGTGTTTTGGCATCTGGCTTTCGATAGATCAAAACTAAATCTGGCTTGATATGACAATCACGACAATTGCGCCATTGACCTGTTAGCGCATGATCTCTCCAATGCGCTTTTAGCGGTTCATTCTCCGCTAACGCTTTGACTACAAGCAGTAAATCCTTCTCTAGTGTATTAGCATACCTACCTTTGCTTTCACGTTTAAGGTCAGACCGGAATGAACGCGTATAGACAATATAGCAAGCTTAGGTTTTCTTTTCAGATTTACGCATTTCGGTTCTATCTTCGCGTATCATGGTCCTTAAGCTGTCTAATAATGTACGTTCGACGCATCCCATTTCGACATCCTCGATAGCTCGTAATGTTTCCGGATTTGGTTGAAAGATCCAAGCGGTAATGTACGATCTCTAGCAATGCGGGTCATAAACATGCGTACTACATCCGATACAGTTAAACCCGTAGACTTAATAACTGCACTTGCAATTTCTTGAACTTGATCAGGTATGCGGGCTTGAATTTTTCCCATTGCTAAATCCCCTATTCAATTGTAGCACAATGTACTGTACGTTAAGTCTATGTCAAGAGTTTCAACAATAGCTTTTCACAAGAGAACTTAGCAAAATTCAAAAAATTATTAGAGAAAGTTAGCAGAATAAGATATGTTTTGTAGAAGAATATTGGAAAATCCTATTCCCTAACCTTTATTTATGAACCCCATACTTAAAAAAACATATAAATCAATGTGATATATGAATAAAAAAGAGCATAATATCACTAAAAGAGTGTTATAGAAATGATGTGTCATGACGATTCTACCACTCGATAGTGCTTCGATAAGAGAGGCAATAGCGCTTCTTGAACAAGGGAAGTTAGTAGCATTACCAACGGAAACTGTTTATGGATTAGCGGGCGATGCAACCAATGGGAGAGCAATTTCTTCTATTTATTCTACAAAGGGTCGTCCGCAAATTAATCCTCTTATTGCGCATGTCAGCGGCATCGAAATGGCGGAACGTTATGTTAAAATTGACTTTCTTTCACGCCAATTAATGGAGGAATTTTGGCCAGGTCCTTTGACATTGGTTTTGCCTTTAAAGGAACAGCATAATATCCATCCTTTAACAACCTCTGGTTTGAATACCTTGGCTGTTCGTTTTCCAGACAGTCGTTTTGCGGAAGTGGTACAACATTTTGGCCGCCCACTTGCTGCTCCTAGTGCGAATCAATCGGGGCGTCTTAGCCCTACTTCAGCTGAGGCTGTTTTTGCATC
Organism: Bartonella sp. AP21QHHD; assembly: GCF_042196205.1. Lineage (NCBI taxonomy): Bacteria > Pseudomonadati > Pseudomonadota > Alphaproteobacteria > Hyphomicrobiales > Bartonellaceae > Bartonella > Bartonella sp. AP21QHHD. The sequence continues at coordinate 2,350 of NZ_JBHIPT010000092.1, forward strand.
TTTGGGGGAATCTGTTCCTTTGATATTGGACGGAGGACCTGCTAAAATAGGGTTGGAATCAACGATTATTAAAATTTGTGGTGAAAATATTTATCTTTTGCGTCCAGGGGGGCTTGCGGCTGATAAAATTGAAGAGGTTGTGGGGAAGCCTTTAAAACGGATAGATCAAAGGGCGGCGATTGAAGCTCCTGGGATGTTAAAGTCGCATTATGCTCCCAATGCCACGGTTCGTTTGAATGTAGAAAAGGTGGAAAATGGTGAAGCGCTTTTAGCATTTGGTTCAAAGCGTGTTATGGGGGCTGAAAATGCCGTTTCTATTTTAAACCTTAGCGAAGATGGAAAGTTAGAAGAGGCAGCCTCTCATTTATTTCAATATATGAAGGAATTAGATTCATTTAAAGTGAGATGTATCGCAGTAGAACCTATTCCATTATACGGATTAGGGGAGGCTATCAATGATCGTCTTATACGGGCTGCGGCTCCAAAGGAGAAATGAACATGGAGCAGGAATTAATTGAAGGGTTTAGGGAAATTGTTGGTGCTAAGCATGCTATAACAGATCAAGCGTTGATTGCACCGTATTTGCTTGAAGAGCGTGGGCTTTTTCATGGAAAAACGCCTTTACTTTTACGTCCATCTTCTTGCGCAGAGGTCTCATCGATTATGCAGTTAGCGAGCAAAACGCGCACACCGATTGTGCCACAGGGTGGAAATACAGGGCTTGTGGGGGGACAACAACCAGATGAAAGAGGAGAGGGCGTTCTTTTATCCATGGAGCGATTAAATAAGATTAGAGCTATAAATATTGAAGGAAATTTTGTTGTTGTAGAGGCTGGTGTTATTTTACAGGATTTACAGAAAAAAGTGGATGAATCAGGTCGTTTTTTCCCTCTTTCTTTGGCATCTGAAGGTTCTTGCCAAGTAGGAGGAAATCTTTCGTCGAATGCTGGAGGGACAGCTGTTTTAGCCTATGGCAATATGCGTGATCTTTGTCTTGGTTTAGAAGTTGTTTTACCGGATGGGCGTATTTTAGATGATTTGCGTTTTGTTAAAAAAGACAATAGCGGTTACGATTTAAAAGATCTTTTTATTGGTGCAGAAGGTACATTGGGTGTTATAACCGCAGCCGTTTTGAAGATGTTTCCAAAAATAAAAGGAAAAGCTGTTGCTTTGGTGGGATTATATAGTCCGGCGAAGGCTTTAGAGTTTTTATCTCTGGCTCAAGAATATGGAGGAGGGATGTTGACAGGTTTTGAGCTCATGGGAAATCTCAGTTTGCAAATGGCTTTAGATTATAAGATGTGTGAGAAGCCTCCTCTTCAGCGGAAACATGAATGGTATGTATTAATGAACATTTCATCGTTGCAAGGCAATGATGAGGCGTTATCGGTATTGAGTACTATTTTAGAAGAAGCTTTAAAGAATGCGGTGATAGAAGATGCAGTTGTTGCGCAATCTTTAAAACAGCAAGATTTTTTTTGGCAATTACGAGAAAGTATATCATTAGCACAAAAGTTAGCAGGAGGGTCCATTAAGCATGATATTGCAATCCCACTTGCTTCTATTCCTGATTTTATTGCTGATGCAGCGCTTATTGTTGAGGATATTGCTCCAGGAGCACGGGTGATTTGTTTTGGACACATGGGCGATGGAAATTTACATTATAATATTACACAACCTGTAGGAGCTGATACGACAGTGTTCTTGCAGTTATGGTCAACAATGAATCATCGCATTCATAGTTTAGTGGTGGACTATAGAGGTGCATTTTCTGCTGAGCATGGAATTGGTCAGCTTAAGCGCGAAGAACTTCGTTCTTTTAAATCGCCTGTCGCATTGGATATTATGCAAGGGATTAAAAAAACGTTCGATCCTTTAGGGATAATGAATCCTGGAAAAGTATTATAATTCAAGAATGGTGATCATGCATTTTTGTTTAGATTTTAATAACCAAAAAAGAAACCAGTTGTTTTTTATTCAAACTTTTAATAATCCAATGAGAAAAAGCTGCTAAAGGGTGTATGTTATTTAAGATAAATTGGGATAATGTATATGGCTAATCAATGCTTTAATCAGGCAAAAGCGGTGCTTGAATTTCGGTTAGATCCGTGCCATTTGCCACAAACGACGACATATTTTTCATCCAAAACGGGTAATCAGGTTATTTGTTCGTTAAATGAGCGTGGTGTTTCTTTTAAAACGGATATGCCTTCAAGCTTATCGCATTTAATACCCCCTTATCATTTTCAAGGAATTGCAGCACGTACCGTAAAAACGCGTTCAGGAGAAAGAGCTGTTGCATTAGAATTACTTCATGCCGATGAGGAAGCTTGTATACCGCTTTTGGTTTCCAGAGATTTGAATAATGTTCTTCTGGATTGGCGGTTATGGGCGGATACTTATGGCCTTCCCATGCTTATGATCAATGAAGATAATCGCATTCTGGTTGTAAAAGATCGTTCTGATTTACATCGATTTTTTGGTACAACAGCACATTCTAAACAAAAGCATTTTTTACTTCGTTATAGCAATCCGTTAGGCTTGCGTTTGGTGATTGCGAATCGAATTGCACTCCAGTAAATTAACATGCATTCATTTTTGTACTACCGTCAGCATTTATCTTGTTGTGCTGTAAAACATCGTTGTTTGGGGAGGTAACATAAGGCATGTAAACTTCACACATGAAGTGTTGTTAGAAGATATGGCGAATATTCTTAAGTTTGCTTGTAGGTCTTTGTGTAAGTGCAGCATATGAGTGGGAAGCAAGAGGAACCCGCTTAATGAGAATTCAGACCTTTACAGACGGGATTTGGTGTGACTTTTGGTTCTTTAAAACAAAGAGAAAGTCAATGATTGTAAATGAGAGTTTTTTGACACCATACATTGGCAGCAGGAATCGATGATGTAAAACGCTTTTTTCAGAGAGGTAAAAACGGTTTTCATAACAATAGAAACTGTTTTTTTGCGGTATAATTTTGGGTTTTTGCCACATTATTAAAAACACCAGAAGATTACTGGAAGTGTTTTTGAATTTTTTTATAAATCATTTCTTCATGTTGAATGAAAGCTTTGAATATTGCAGAATATTCTTATTTCATCTCTCTTTTATAATCAAAATCATTTAGATAGAAAGGGTTATCGTAATATTGAGAATTGGAAAATACAATGATGGTATAGGTTTTTATTTTTATTCCAGAAAGCTGGCAGAATGGATTTATACTATTTGCAGGTAGTGTCGTAAAATGGGAATGATAAGCATGAGAGATATTGTTTAAGAGTTTGTATGTGAATAACATAACTATCTTTTTTGGGCATTTCATTTTTCGTAAAAGCGGAATTTCACTAAAAACGCGATAAATAAAAGAAATGATAGTATATACGTTTTTCCTCAGGATTTTATAAGAAAGAAAGTGTTTATAAAAATGATGAGAAAATGCGTTTAAAGTAAAGACAACAGTAAAATGATTATTTTATATTACATCTTCAGATTCAGAAAATTTTCCTATTTTATCATGAGTAGATATCCTATTTACAATATTTGATTGTTCAAAGGAAAGCACACTCATTTTTTCAAAATTATGGTCAACGTAAAACAGTGAGAAAATTTTTGTATCATGCTCTTATATAAAATAAGAAAATCGTAAAAAAAGAATATTCAAAGGATTTAATTTTCTCGCGCAACGGCTCTCCATCCGATATCTCGACGAACAAAACCTTCTGGCCAATCAATACAATCAACAGCTTCATAAGCACGTTTTTGTGCATGGGTAATCGTTTTTCCTGTTGCTGTTATATTGAGTACACGTCCACCATTTGCAATGAGTTCTCCATCACGCAACACTGTACCAGCTTGAAAAACTTTCACATCGAGAAGAGTGTTTACTTGATCAACGTTACGGATAACAGTACCTTTTTGGGGAGAGTCTGGATAACCATTAGCAGCCATAACAACGGTGAGAGCTGTTTTTTCAGACCACCGAAGAGGCTGATTTTCAAGTTTTCCTTGAGCTGCAGCAAGAAAAATTGGCAAAATATCATCTTTGAGGCGCATCATTAAAACTTGACATTCAGGATCACCGAATCGTACGTTAAATTCAATTAATTCGGGTCCTTTTTGCGTTATCATTAATCCGACGAAGAGAATACCTTTAAAGGGGGCACCCATTTCTTTCATGCTTTTTAAAGCTGGTTCAACAATTTCTTTGAGAGTACGATTCACTATTTCTTGGGTCATGATGGGCGCTGGTGAATAAGCACCCATACCACCGGTGTTTGCTCCAGTATCCCCATCACCTACACGTTTATGATCTTGAGCAGATCCAAAAGGAAGAGCAACTTTACCATCACAAAGGCAGAAGAAGCTTGCTTCTTCACCTTCAAGAAAAGATTCTACAACAATTTTGTTTTCTGCATCTCCAAATGTACTTTTGAAGCAGGCATCAACTGCGTTAAACGCTTCTTCCATAGTTGTTGCAACCACGACACCTTTGCCAGCTGCTAAGCCATCAGCTTTAATAACAATGGGAACACCTTGTTGCTGAATGTAAGCTTTAGCTTTAGAGGCATCATTAAAGCATTGGTAACTTCCTGTAGGAATGTTATTCTTCCGACATAAATCTTTTGTAAAGGCTTTTGAACCTTCTAGTTGAGCAGCTTTTTGAGTAGGACCAAATACACAGATGTTAGCGCTATTAAGAGAGTCTGTTATACCCGCCACCAAGGGTGCTTCTGGTCCTACAATTACAAGATCAATAGAATGTGCCTTACAAAAATCAATAACAAGGGGATGGTCATCAATGTTCAAATTAATATTTTCACCAAATTCTGTTGTTGCAGGATTTCCAGGAGCACAATATAACTTTGTTAGCAGTGGTGATGCTGCTATTTTCCATGCTAAAGCATGTTCTCGTCCACCTGAGCCAATAAGAAGAATATTCATTGCTTGCTCCTCTCATAAAAGATAATTAATCTCATCCTCTTCTCATAAGAATGAAATGTCTCTATCGCAAGACCAAAGGTAAATCATTTGATGAAAAAAAATAAAAATATCGCGCATGTTCAGTCCTATGATAGCCAAGGACGGGTTATGGATGCATCTTCCAAACAATGGGTCTACAGCTTCCTTCCCCGTTCTTTATGGTTTTATGCGCAATTGGCGCGTTGGGATCGACCTATCGGTTGGCAATTGTTGATGTGGCCTTGTTTTTGGTCAACAACAATGGCTTTTTTCTCTTATAACATGCATTACGATACTCTTTTATCAATGTTTCTTCATTGGGTTTGGTATCTTTTTCTTTTTTTTCTGGGATCTATTGCTATGCGAGGGGCAGGATGTACTTGGAATGATCTTATTGACCATAAAATTGATGCTCAGGTAGAAAGGACACGTTCTCGCCCATTGCCAACAGGACATGTGAGTCGGTTTCAAGCGAGAGTTTTTATCCTTGTGCAATGTTTTGTTGGTTTAGTCGTTTTATCACAATTTAATAGGTTTAGTTTTTTTCTAGGTATTTCGTCATTGATAGCTGTTGCATTTTATCCTTTTATGAAACGCGTAACATATTGGCCGCAGTTTTTTTTAGGCGTTGCATTTAATTGGGGGGCATTAATGGGGTGGGCTGTTGTCTTTGGAAGTTTAAGCTGGGCACCAATCTTGCTTTATGTGGGATCAATTTTGTGGACCATAGGATACGACACAATCTACGCACATCAAGATAAAGAAGATGACGTTACTGTTGGTGTCCGTTCTACGGCTCTTCTTTTTGGTAAAGCAACCAAGCGTGCTTTAGTATTTTTGTATGGTGGTTTTGTGATGTTCGTTAGTCTAGCATTTTATTTAGCTGGAGTCCCTGTTCTTAGTTTTTTGGGGATTTTTGTGGCAAGTATCCATATGTTTATTCAAATTAAAGTCATTGATATAGATGATAGTTCACAATGCCTCAGGCTTTTCAAATCTAATTCGCTTATTGGTTTTGTGATTTTTTCTGGTTTAGTATGTGGGGGTATATGGATGATATTTTATCCTGCGGTCTAAAAATAAGTTAGCTAAAATCATAGTTTCTACTGAATACAGTATGTTTTTTTTAATAAGCTTGTTGCTAATCTATTTTTAAGCAATACAGTAGAAAATATCACCAATTAACCTTTACAGTGAAAATAAAATTCTTCTATTTAAATAGAATAAATCATCTTCTTTTAGAATTTTTCGAATAAAAAATATTTGTTTAATTGTTGCGAAGAAAAAATCTTCATAACGATGAAGTTTGAAGGATTAGGGATAAAGTTTTTGTCTTTTCCAATCGCTGTGTTCAACACAATCCCGTGTAAAAAGCAAACGATCATGTAAACGAAATGGGCGATCGCACCAGAACTCTATAGAAAGGGGTTTAACACGAAACCCAGACCAATAAGGTGGTCGTGGAATATTGCCTAGAGCATAACGCGCAGTATATTGAGCAATTGCTTTTTCGAGCACAAAACGATTGTCTAAAGGTTGAGATTGTTTAGAGGCCCATGCACCAATTCGACTACCACGTGGTCGCGATTGGAAATAGGCATCGGCTTCCTGTTGACTTACTTTTTCAACGATTCCTCTAATTCTGACTTGACGACGGAGTGATTTCCAATGAAAACCTAAGGATGCTTTCATTGATTTTAAAATTTCTTGTCCTTTACAGCTTTCATAATTGGTATAGAAGACGAATCCTTGGGGACTGTAGTCTTTGAGGAGAACCATACGAACATTAGGGAGTCCTGTTTCGTCAACTGTTGCTAATGCCATAGCATTCGGATCATTTATTTCACTTATCGTTGCCTCTTCAAGCCACTTTGCGAAAAGTTCAAAAGGTTTTTGCATTTGCATAAAATGATCATCTGTTGGTATTTTTGTGCTCATAGTTTCTCCAAATATCAGTGAGCATGGGTGAGGCATTTTCTCATTTACTTGATCATCAAGAAGTTACAGTACTATTTTTTCTTATTTTCAAAAAGCCAATGCTATCGTGTATTTCTATGGTAGTTTAATTATTTTTTACTTTAGCATAGACTACAAGGAGCTATATTAAATAAATGTCTCATTTTATCTGGTATTTTAGTTTATTGATAGACATATAAAGAGAAAAGAAGAAATTATTCTCTAGAATAGACTAATGAAGCTATAAGGGATATTGAACAACGTATCAGTTGATATTTTGAAAACGAAGAAATTGAAAAGAGGGCAATATGCGTGATCCCTACACGATTCTGGGTGTGGCACGTACCGCAAAATCGCAAGAGATTAAATCGGCATTTAGAAGATTAGCGAAGAAATATCATCCAGACCATAATAAAGATGATACAAAGGCTAAAGAGAAATTTGCTGAAATTAATCAAGCCTATGAAATTATAGGTGATAAAGATAAAAAGGCACAATTTGACCGCGGTGAAATTGATATGGAAGGAAAACCGCTTTATCAAGCCTATGGTGCTGGTGAAAATTTTAGCAATAAACAAAATCCCTTTTCAGGAAGAGCAAAGGGATTTGATTTTTCCTCTTCAGGTGGTGCAAGTTTTGATGCGAGTGATATTTTTCGGGATCTGTTTGGAGGAGGTGGTAGCTTTTCGAATTCCACACACTATAACCGTCCCCAACAAGGAGCACATGTTCGTGCTAATCTTGCCATAACATTAGAGCAGATGGTTGGCGCAGAAAAGGTGGAGGCTGTTTTTCCAAATGGGAAAAAGTTAAAAATTAAACTTCCAGATTATATTGAAGACGGACAGACTATTCGTTTAAAAGGTCAGGGAGAAGAGGTACCTCACGGGCAAGCAGGAGATGCGTTGATAACCATTCAGATTCAAAAACATCCTCGTTTTCGGGTTGAAGGAAAAGCACTCCATCTTGATTTACCAGTTTCTCTTAAACATGCTGTTTTGGGAGCAAAAGAAGAAGTTGAGACGTTGGAGGGGCGTGTGGTTTTAACGATTCCTGCGTGGTCAAGTTCTGATCGCGTTTTACGGTTGAAAGGGAAAGGGCTTCGTTTAAAAAATGGTACAAGAGATGATCTTTATGTGCATGTTCGCATTATGTTGCCGGGAGATGAAAATGCCGCCGCACTAGAACAGTTTTTGCAAATGCAACAAGATTAATTTTAAAAATTTTATATATAAAAGCGTAGTTTTTGTTTGATTTTAAACCAATTGCTTGAAGAAAAAGTTGACCTGTGTCATAGGCAGGTGAATAATACTAATTTTAAGTAACAATGGGGCAGTGCTGATGGCTAAGGGTAATGGTTTATTGTACGGTAAGCGTGGTTTAATTTTGGGGTTGGCCAATAATCGCTCCATCGCTTGGGGAATCGCTAAAGCGGCAAGTAGCGCAGGGGCAGAGCTTGCTTTTACCTATCAGGGTGAAGCAATGAAAAAGCGTGTCGAGCCTTTGGCTGAAGAATTAAAGGGATTTGTTTGTGGACATTGTGATGTTTCTGACAGTGTCTCTATTGATACGGTCTTTAGAGAAATAGAGAAGAAATGGGGAAAACTTGATTTTTTAGTTCATGCTATTGGTTTTTCTGATAAAGATGAATTAAGTGGTCGTTATATTGATATCAGCGAATCAAATTTTATGATGACGATGAATATTTCCGTTTATTCCCTAACAGCTCTAACGAAGCGTGCAGAAAAATTGATGCCAGATGGTGGTTCAATCTTGACACTAACCTATTATGGTGCAGAAAAGGTTGTTCCCAATTATAATGTAATGGGGGTTGCCAAAGCCGCTCTTGAAGCGAGCGTGAAATATTTAGCGGTAGATTTAGGTCCCCAAAATATTCGTGTTAATGCTATATCTGCTGGACCAATTAAAACGTTAGCGGCTTCTGGTATTGGTGATTTTCGTTATATTTTAAAATGGAATGAATATAATGCTCCATTACGTCGTACGGTAACAATTGAAGAGGTTGGTGATTCTGCGCTTTATTTTCTTTCAGATTTGTCTCGTTCTGTTACCGGTGAAGTCCATCATGTCGATTCGGGTTATAATATCATAGGTATGAAGGCAGTTGATGCACCAGACATTTCTGTCGTTAAAGAATAAAGTTTGGTTTATAAGATTTTATTAGACAGCAGTAATTTGACCAAATTTAAGGTGTCCAAGAGTATTTGGGAGAAAAGAGTTGTCTTGTGTATAGCACACAACATACGTTATCGTTGTATATATTTGACAGAGAAATGGATCTTTTTTCATGTCGCATAATACATTTGGTCATTTGTTTCGTGTAACAACATGGGGTGAAAGTCATGGTGCTGCTCTTGGTTGTGTCATTGATGGTTGTCCACCTGGAATTATTTTTACTCTTGCAGAAGTTCAAGCTTATCTTGATAAACGCAAGCCAGGACAATCAAAATATACAACGCAGCGCCGAGAACCAGATGAAGTAGAGGTCCTTTCAGGAGTTGTTGTTCAAGACGATGGAACGACATTGGTGACAACAGGTACACCAATTTCTCTGTTGATTCGAAATACAGATCAACGCTCTCAAGATTATGGAGCAATTGCTCATCAGTATCGTCCAGGACATGCGGATTATACTTATGATATTAAATATGGCATTCGTGATTTTCGAGGCGGGGGACGTGCTTCGGCACGGGAGACGGCAGCACGTGTTGCAGCAGGTGCATTTGCTCGTAAAATCGTTCCTGGTTTGATTGTACGAGGAGCAGTGATAGCAATTGGTCCTCATAATATTAATCGTGATCGTTGGGATTGGTCAGAGGTCGATAATAATCCTTTTTTTACAGCTGATGCAGAGATGGTTCAAATTTTTAGTGACTATATCAGTAAACTCCGTAAAGAGGGGACATCTGTTGGTGCGGTTGTTGAGATCGTTGCAGAAAATGTTCCGGCAGGTTTAGGAGCCCCTATTTACGCAAAGCTTGATCAAGATATTGCCTCGTTACTTATGTCGATTAATGCGGTAAAAGGTGTGGAAATTGGTGATGGTTTTGCGGCAGCCCGCTTGAGGGGAGAAGAAAATGCGGATGAAATGCGAATGGGAAATGATGGAAAACCGCTTTTTTTATCAAATCATGCGGGAGGTATTTTAGGGGGAATATCGAGTGGACAGCCAATTGTTGCGCGTTTTGCTGTAAAGCCTACTTCATCAATTTTAACACCTCGTCGTTCCATTGATGTTGATGGTCATGATATAGACGTTATAACAAAGGGACGTCATGATCCATGTGTTGGGATTCGTGCCGTTCCTGTTGGTGAAGCGATGGTTGCTTGTGCTATTGCTGACCATTATCTAAGACATCGCGGTCAAGTTGGGTGATTGAAAAGGTGAACAATGGCGTATGATGAAAAAAAAATTGTTTCTGCACTTAAAGCTTTTGAACGCGGTGAAATTGTTGTGGTGACAGATGATGATGACCGTGAAAATGAGGGTGATTTAACTGTTGCTGCAGCGCATTGTACAGAAGAAAAGATGGCGTTTATTCTTCGTCACACAACAGGTATTGTGTGCACACCTATGCCAAAAAAAGAAGCAAAACGGTTTAATCTTTCTCCTATGGTACCAGATAATAACTCTGCACATGGGACGCAATTTACGGTTACTGTTGATTTTAAACACGGCATAACAACAGGAATTTCAGCGCATGACCGTACATTAGCTGTACGTAATCTTGCGAATTCAAATGCAAGTGCGGATGATTTTGTTCGTCCAGGGCATGTTTTTCCTTTAATTGCGCATGAAGGGGGGGTGCTCATGCGTTCAGGTCACACGGAGGCCGCTGTTGATTTATGTAAATTATCTAATTTGCCGCCGGTTGGTGTTATCGGTGAATTAGTCAATGATGATGGAAGCGTTAAACATGGCGATCAGATTATGAAATTTGCGCAAGAACATCGGTTGCATATTATAACGGTTGCAGATTTAATTTCTTACCGCCAACGTAAGGAAATATTGATCAAGCATGTTGGAGAAATGCTTATTGAAACATCTGTAGGTCCCGCTATTGTTCAAAGTTATCAACTCCCTTGGGAAGTCGTTCAGCATATTGCAATTGTTTTTGGTGATGTCCGTGAGGGTGAGAATATTCCTGTGCATTTACATCATGAAAACATTATAAGTGACGTTTTTTGTCAAACTTCAGATATTATGGTGATGATGCGGCGTATGATGGAAAAAGAAAAACGTGGCGTATTTATTTATTTGCGTGAAGGATCTGTTATACAATCAACTGTTGGTATTCAAAACATGACAAGAAACAGTTCAGAAAACCATGTGCAGGCGATTGAACGCGAAGAAGAATGGCGCAAAATTGGTTTAGGATCACAAATTTTAAAATATTTAGGAATAGGCTCTGTTATTGTTTATGTTTCTAAAGAGCATCATTATGTAGGTTTGGAAGGTTTTGGAGTTCGTATATCCAGAACAGATATTTTTTGAGGTTCATATGAAAAAAGAGATACAAGAGGGGGATATTACGACCTTAAGCTTTGAGCAAGCGCTTAAGCAACTTGAAGTTATTGTCGAAAATTTGGAACGTGGCGATGTGCCTTTGGAACAATCCATTGATATTTATGAACGCGGTGAAGCGCTTAAAAAGCATTGTGAAAAACTCTTAAGAGTTGCTGAAGCTAAAGTTGAAAAAATCCAGCTTTCAGAAGAAGGTTCTCCAGAAGGAGTGGAACCACTTGATGCTAAATAATTTAAATCTTTTTGGATATTTATTGTGGGACTTAAGAGAAGCAATAACCTTAGTTTATAAATAGAAAGTTTTATTGATTTCTTTTTTATAAAATAAGTTAAAAATGAGGAAATTATAGCTCATCTCAAATAGAAAAGAGCATTTTTCAGTAAAAAAGATGCAAAACTGTAAATAAAAGAGTAGAGAAGATATATTTTTATCATTGTGTTTTCTTGAGTTAAGATAATAGAAAGGATTTTTTTTGTCTCAAGTCTTAACACCATTGCTTGACCGTGTTTGTTTTCCGCAAGATTTGCGGGCATTGCCTGAGTCTGATTTGGTACAGTTGGCTGATGAGTTGCGGACCGCAACAATTGATGCGGTTTCTGTAACAGGTGGTCATCTTGGCGCGGGACTTGGTGTTGTTGAGCTCACTGTTGCATTACATTATATTTTTAATACACCAGAGGATAGGATTATTTGGGATGTTGGTCATCAAACCTATCCACACAAGATTTTAACGGGGCGTAGAGAAAAAATTCGCACATTACGTCAAGAGGGCGGATTATCGGGTTTTACAAAACGTTCAGAAAGTGTGTATGATCCATTTGGAGCGGGGCATTCGTCTACTTCTATTTCAGCGGGGCTTGGTATGGCGGTGGCAAGTGCTTTGAAAGCAGAGACAAGACGCAATATCATAACTGTCATTGGTGATGGTGCAATGTCTGCGGGCATGGCTTATGAAGCAATGAACAACGCTGGTGCTTTGAATGCACGCTTGATTGTTGTTCTTAATGATAACGATATGTCTATAGCACCACCTACAGGTGCTATGAGTGCACATCTTGCACGATTAGTGTCTCGTCCTTCTTATCGTCATTTGCGTGAACGCGTAAAGATGTTGAGCGAAAAATTGCCAAAGTTTTTTTTGGATAAAGCCCGTCGTTCAGAGGAATTTGCGCGTGGCCTTTTGGTTGGGGGAACTTTATTTGATGAGCTTGGCTTTTATTATGTTGGCCCCATAGATGGGCACAATTTGGGGCATTTATTGCCTGTTTTTAAAAATGTTCGTGAATATCCTAATGGTCCTGTTTTGGTGCATGTTGTAACCCATAAGGGAAAGGGATATCCACCTGCAGAGGCCTCGTCTGATAAATATCATGGTGTTAATCGTTTTGATGTCACGACAGGAAAACAGGTAAAAGCATCAAGTAATATTCTACCCTATACCAAGGTATTTTCTAAAGCTTTAATAGAAGAAGCTCGCCATGATGATAAGATTGTTGGCATAACAGCAGCGATGCCAACAGGGACAGGTCTTGATTCTTTTGCGAAAAAATTTTCTGAAAAAATGTTTGATGTTGGTATCGCTGAGCAACATGCCGTAACTTTTGCGGCAGGACTTGCTTGTGAAGGGTATAAGCCTTTTGTTGCAATTTATTCTACTTTTTTACAGCGTGCTTATGATCAAATTGTTCATGATGTATCAATTCAAAAATTACCGGTACGTTTTGCTATTGACCGAGCAGGTTTTGTGGGGGCAGATGGTGCAACACATGCTGGAAGTTTTGATATTGTTTTTTTGGCCACTCTTCCTGACTTTGTTGTTATGGCACCTTCTGATGAGCTTGAACTGATGCATATGGTGCGTACAGCTGCAGCTTATGATCAGGGACCAATTTCTTTTCGTTATCCGCGTGGTGAGGGGATTGGTATAGATTTACCGCAACGTGGTGAGTTATTAGAAATTGGAAAAGGGCGCGTTCTGCGTGAAGGAAATAGAATCGCTTTGGTTTGTTTTGGAACGCGGATGTCAGAAGTGTTGCAAGCTGCTGATGCGTTGGAGGCTGAAGGATTGTCTACAACGGTTGCAGATGCACGGTTTGCAAAACCTTTAGATAAGGATTTGATGCGTCGTTTGGCACGTGAGCATGAGGTATTGGTGACAATTGAAGAAGGGGCAATCGGTGGATTGGGAGCGCACATATTACAATTTTTAGCGCAAGAAGGGCTCTTAGAGCATGGTTTGAAAGTTCGTACACTAAAATTTCCTGATGAATATTTGAATCATGGTTCACCAGAAAAAGTTCTTTCACGTGTCGGACTTGACGCTATGGGTATTTTAAGCACGGTTTTTGCTGTTTTGGGACGCGAGATTCGAACAGAATAGAAAATTCGAGTATGAGATGGCTTCCAGAAAAAGACTCGATATTTTTTTAGTTGAAAAAAACTTTTTTAGGACACGTTCACGCGCACGTGATGCAATTATGCGCCAAACTGTTAAAGTTAACGGAGAAATCGTTTTTAAAGCTGGGCAAATCGTTTTTGATGATGCAGAGATTACCGTTTGTGATCCAGCACAGAATTATGTTTCTCGGGCAGCGTTAAAATTGATTGCTGCACTTGATGCATTTCCAATTATAACAGATAAAGTGACAGCCATTGATGTTGGTGCATCAACAGGTGGTTTTACGCAAGTTCTCTTAGAGCGTGGAGCAGATCATGTCATTGCCGTTGATGTTGGGCATCATCAATTTGATAAACGTTTATTGGGCAACAGTGCTATAACGTTATTAGAAGGCTTGAATGTCAGAGATTTTAAACAGGAACATTTAGGTGGGCGAGAAATTGATCTTATCGTTTCAGATGTTAGCTTTATTTCGCTCAAACTTGCATTGCCTCCCGTGTTGTCTTTAGCCAAGAAGGGAGCCCAAGCTGTTTTACTGGTAAAGCCTCAGTTTGAGGTTGGTCGTAAACACTTTAGTAAGGGAGGAATATTAAGTCCATCAAGTGCTAAAAAAATTGCTGAGGCGCTTTTTGTTTGGTTAAATACACAAACAGGGTGGAGTGCAAAAGGTTTAATTTCTTCCCCTATTACAGGTGGTGATGGCAACGTGGAATATTTACTATTCGGAGAAAAACAAGAGTGAATGACAATGTCATAATCGATCATATCGGAGCAAATGGTTATGGTACTGCTAAGACGTCTCACGGCTTCGTTTCTGTTCCTTTTACTTTACCAGGAGAGTGTGCTGAAATTACTGTTCATGGAAAATATGCAACATATATAGCATTAAAAGAAAAATCATTAGAACGCATTGATACTCTTTGTCAGCATTTTGGAGAATGTGGAGGGTGTACTCTTCAGCATTGGCATATGGATGCTTATCGCGTATGGAAACAACAATTGGTTGTTGATGCGCTTAAAAAGTATGGACTTAATAATGTTGTTGCGCCTTTAATAGAATGTAAACCTTATAGCCGACGGCGGATTACTCTAACAGCATCTATGACCCCACAGGGGCAAAAAGTTGGTTTTAACCGTTATCTCTCTCATGAGATTGTAGCTCTTGAGGAATGTCCAGTAAGCCGTCCAGAGCTTATTTCTCAGTTGCATAATATTAGAGAGCTCTGTGCTTTTCTAAGCAGCTCTGCCAAACGGTTTCATGTTACGATAACATGTGTTGAAAATGGTTTAGATGTTGCTTTAAGCGGTTGCATTATACACCATGAATCACTTCGTCAGAAAATGATCAGTGCTGCTCTTTCATATGGGATTATACGTTTATCTGTTGACGGTGAAGTTTTGGTTGAACGAGAAAAACCAGAGATTTACTTTGGAGATGTCCGTGTTGAATTTCCTTCTGGTGGTTTTCTGCAAGCAACTTGTGAAGCTGAAAATATAATGGGCAATATTATTTTGACTCATTTTAAAAAAGTAAAGAATGCTGTTGATTTGTTTTCAGGGGTAGGAACATTTACCTTGCGTATGGCAAAAAAGATGAATGTTCATGCAGTAGAAAATAATGAAGATGCATTAAGAAATCTAAATACAGCAGCACGTTTTGCGACTGGTTTAAAAACGTTCACTTGTGAAAAACGTGATCTTTTCCGACATCCCCTTTCTGTAAAGGAACTTGAATGTTTTGAGAGTGTTGTTTTTGATCCTCCCCGTGCTGGTGCAGAGCAACAAGTACGTGAATTAGCGAAGACAACAGTATCACGTGTTGTGGCAATTTCTTGTAATCCTACTACATTTGCTCGTGATTTATCTCTTCTTGTTGCAGGGGGGTATACAGTAGAAAAAATCATACCGATTGATCAATTTTTATGGTCACCACATGTCGAAATTGTTGCTGTTTTGAGCAAAAAGAAAAAAAAGAAAGGTTGGAAACTTTAGCCTAATTTTTTTTAATGCTATGAAGATTTTTTAAAAGTTGACCTGTGTATTATTATAAAATCTCTCCAAAATTTATCTATAATAATAATCTTTTTCTCGTTGAGTTAAGAGCACTGAATGTAGAAAGTGTTTTTTTTCTTTTAAGCTTTTTTATTATGAAATATAAAAGACAAGTTACCCCACACAAAAAAACCACAAAAGACTAATGTATTACGAAGAAGATGTGTCTGAATAAGCCTGTGCCGTCGTTATATTTGCCATCCCCTAATGTTTCTTAAAACTCTTGGTACTTGAGACGGCCCATAAGAGGAATCTTTAGTTCTTTCTTGTACAGTTTTTATCCATATAACTCTCCCCGCCTGTAACGTATAAACGAATGATTTTGATTGATCCAACAGACACAGATTTAAAATGAGAGAATCTTACGGTATTCAAGGTTCTAATAAAATATGAATAACGCTAGATTATCTTTATAAATCAATTCATTGTAACATCCC
This sequence comes from Bartonella sp. AP21QHHD, assembly GCF_042196205.1. Classification (NCBI taxonomy): domain Bacteria; kingdom Pseudomonadati; phylum Pseudomonadota; class Alphaproteobacteria; order Hyphomicrobiales; family Bartonellaceae; genus Bartonella; species Bartonella sp. AP21QHHD. Next base: position 18,697 of record NZ_JBHIPT010000092.1, read on the forward strand.
CCTCACAAAATGGTCGTAATAGACGAGAAGGAGGCAATACTGGGAAGGAATGAGCAAGCTTATTCCTCTATAAGCGCAGTTCCACCGATTGTCATATTATTGATTCGAAGATGAGGTTGACCAACACCAACAGGGACATTTTGCCCTGCTTTTCCGCACATGCCAATACCATTATCAAGTTTGCTATCATTGCCAATCATTGTAATACGTTTCATGGCATCTGGTCCATTACCGATAAGGGTTGCACCTTTAATAGGCGCTACAATTTTACCATTTTCTACTCTGTAAGCTTCAGTACATTCAAAGACGAACTTTCCAGAAGTGATATCAACTTGTCCTCCGCCAAATGAAACAGCGTAGATACCGTTTTTGAATGATGATAGAATTTCTTCAGGTGTTTTATCGCCTCCTAGCATGATCGTATTAGTCATCCGCGGCATTGGTGCATGTGCATAGGATTCACGCCGTCCATTTCCAGTTGGATTAACCCCCATAAGTCGAGCATTTAGTCTGTCTTGCATAAAGCCAACGAGTTTTCCATCTTCAATAAGAACATTATATCCTGATGGGGTTCCTTCATCATCAACAGTAAGTGAACCACGGCATTCGGGAATTGTACCATCATCAACAACTGTAACACCTTTTGCGGCAACTTGTTGGCCAAGAAGTCCAGCAAAAGCAGAAGTTTTTTTGCGGTTAAAGTCACCTTCCAATCCATGACCTACGGCTTCATGAAGCATAACACCGGGCCATCCATTGGCTAAAACAACATCAAATGTTCCTGCTGGCGCTGCTTCTGCTTCTAAATTTGTTAAAGCCATACGTAAGGCTTCATCTGCAGCTTTTTTCCAATTGTCTTCATGAATAAATTGGTTAAATGCTTGTCTCCCTCCACATCCATAAAAACCATTTTCACGTCGATTGCCTTCAGCTGCGACCACAGATATAGAAAGTCGCACAAGGGGACGAATATCACGAACCAAATAACCATCTGCACGTAAAATTTCAACATGTTGTAGCGAGCCGGAAAGAGAAACAGTCACCTGATGCAATTTATCATTTTTAGCACGTAAATAGGCATCAATTTTTTGCAAAAGAGCACTTTTTTCTTCAAATGATGGAGAATCAAGGGGATTATGCGGTTGATAAAGTCTTTTGTTTGTTTGTTGAGGTGCTATGCTATAAGTCCCTGCATGATTATTATAGGTAACAGCTTTAGCAGCTTCACTGGCACGTTTGAGTGCAGCAGCTGATAACTCACTAGAGTGAGCATATCCAGTAGCCTCTCCAGCAACAACGCGTAGTCCAAATCCCATATCTTGATGAAATGAGCCGTTTTTAAGCTGTCCATTATCAAATAAAAGAGCTTCGCTTTCTGTATACTCAAGGTAAAGCTCACCATCATCAGCATGATGAAGTGTTTCCTGTATAAGTGATTGCACTTTAGAGGAAGCAATATCAAAATGATCAATCAGCGATTTCATAAGAATTATCCTATTTTTATGGGGGCTTAGAAGATTTTTATCAATCTAATTTTAAGAATCTTTCAAAATATACGATGAGATTTTGATTGTTTAAAATGTATTGATTTCATTCATGTCGGTAAGGTTGCATAGGCGTCGCCAAGACCATGAAGGTCAACAAAACCTCCAATCCCTTGTTCAGGAGTTGTAAAGATAAAATAGGTTGCCATTTTTCCTTTTAAAAAGAGCTGCAATATGTCTTCTTTAAGAAAGGCTTCAGCAACACAATTATCACCAAGACAACGACGATATTCCATTCTGCCCATATTTTTATCGTCAATTTTAATTCCAACGCCAGGACGTAATTCAACGCGAATCGGAACAAAAACACGCATCAAGGCACCTTGCTTTTGAGGAAGTTTATAAAATGTAACGCGCAAGGTAATATCTTGACGCCCTTGTGTGTGAACGTTTTGTACAACTTCACACTGCATGTTAGGTGTACCTGGTGGTAGAGAACACACTTTTGTCCATGCACCATAGGTTTGTGGAGCAGGGACATCTTGTGCATAGGGTGTTTGTGCAAATGCATGACTGATAAAACTACTATAAAGTGTGTAAAGAACAGCACCAATAAAAAAAGTTTTTTTGAGTAATTTATAAAGTATCACAGAAAATCCTATCCGACTCAACACCCACAACCATGCATAGATTTACATAAAAAAATGAACTCCCCATAAAAAACTATAACACAAAATCAGTATTTACCCAAATATATTAATTCATATGATATATTTTTATGATACATTTGTAATGTGGAGAGAACGTTGATTGAAAAAATGTATTTTTATTGCCAATATTTCCATTTACTTTTAGGGGATACGTGCGAAAGAGATATTTCATATTTTCTCAAAAATACGATTGGTCTTAATTGGTCATTTCCATACGCTAGATAATATTTGTCAGATAATATTGGGTTTGTGAATGACAGAAATGGAAAAGGGCTTTGAGTGGAATGTCAGTTTCAGAAGAGTTATCTGTTGTGAATGGTAAATCAACGCCACCAAAATCCGGTATTGGTGATTACATCACATTATTAAAGCCACGTGTTATGTCTCTTGTGGTTTTTACGGCTCTGGTTGGTTTGCTTGTATCGCCTGTTCCTATCAATCCGTTGTATGGTTTTTTAGCAATTTTATGTATTGCTGTTGGCGGTGGTGGTGCGGGAGCATTGAATATGTGGTATGATGCTGACATTGATGCTGTGATGGAACGAACTAAAAAGCGTCCTATTCCCATGGGTAAAATCAGCTCCCAAAAGGCATTTATTTTTGGCATGGTTCTTTCTATGCTCTCGGTATTGGTTATGGGGAGCTTCATTAATTGGTTTGCGGCATTTTTTCTTGCGTTTACGATTTTCTTTTATGTCGTTATCTATACAATTTGGTTAAAGCGTATCACACCACAAAATATTGTTATTGGTGGTGCTTCTGGGGCTTTTCCACCAATGATTGGATGGTCCGTGACAACAGGGACAGTGAGTATTGATAGCTTTTTATTATTTTTAATCATTTTTATGTGGACCCCTCCTCACTTTTGGGCTCTTTCTTTATTTTCATCTCTTGATTATGAGGCTGCAGGTATCCCTATGATGCCTAATGTACGAGGTGAGCATTCAACAAAAAAACAGATTTTATTTTATACTGTTTTGATGGCATTATGCGCTGCTGCTCCGTGTTTTACTGGTCTTGGCGGAATTTTTTATGGTATTTTTTCAACAATTTTAAGCATTATCTTTATTTATTTTGCCTATCGTTTGTGGAAAGCTGATACACATAATGAAACTATTTTGATGGCCAAAAAAACGTTTTTCTTTTCATTACTTTATTTGGCAGCTATCTTTGGAATTCTTTTGATTGAATCTCTTGTTTGGTATTTTATCGCTCTTTAGTCGCGTAAAATGAAGGAGCAAATTTTAAAAGAGCTTTTCTTCAAGAAAATGCTGTAAGAAAATACGATAGAGTGTGTTCTTATACAAAAGATGATATTGCGCGTTTTTTTACATTGCTTATTCATGTATAATGATAGGTTGTTTGAATATGATAAAGCTATAGAGATTAAGGATGATTATGTCTGGACTTCCCCCTTTAACGATACGTCTTTGTGGTCCACGTGGATTTTGTGCAGGGGTTGATCGTGCTATCCAGATTGTTCTGCTTGCATTAAAAAAATATGGTGTTCCAGTATATGTTCGTCATGAAATTGTACACAACCGCTACGTGGTTGAGGGATTACAGCAACGGGGTGCTGTTTTTGTCGAAGAACTTAATGAGATTCCAGAAGAACATCGCAATCAACCAGTTGTTTTTTCTGCTCATGGTGTACCAAAATCTGTTTCAGAAGAAGCACGATGCTATAATTTGTTTTATCTCGACGCAACATGTCCGTTGGTCTCGAAAGTTCATAAACAAGCGATACGACATCAACGTCATGGTCGTCATGTTATATTGATTGGTCATGCTGGTCATCCTGAAGTGATAGGGACAATGGGACAGCTTGAAGAAGGGGTTGTGACGCTTATTGAAACGATAGAAGATGCTTTGCATTATCAACCCAATGATCCAGATAAATTAGGATTTGTTACACAAACAACGCTTTCTGTTGAAGATACTGCAGGAATTATCGATATATTACAACAACGTTTTCCTACATTAGCAGCCCCAGCGGCTGAATCAATTTGCTATGCTACAACGAATCGACAAGATGCGGTTAAAGCAGCGGCAAAGGGGAGTGATTTGTTTTTGATTGTTGGAGCACCAAATTCTTCTAATTCACGACGTTTAGTAGAGGTTGCCGAAAAGTCTGGTGCGCGACAAGCTATTTTAGTTCAGCGCGCTGATGAAATTAATTTTGAAAACCTAAAATCTCTTTCTATTGTCAGTCTTTCAGCAGGGGCTTCGGCTCCTGAAATTATTATTGATGAAATTATTTCAGCGTTTCGTGAGCGTTATGATGTCACAATAGAATTAGCTGAAACAGCGGTAGAAACGGAAAAATTTTTAGTGAGTCGCGAATTACGTGACGTCATTTTAACGTCTCAAGATATGGCTTTCGTCAATGGTCAAGCAAATAATGCAAAAAATGAAAATCAGAATACAGACATGTCTACAACGAAAGCAGAATAATGGCCGTTTATACAGATATTCACCCAAATGATTTAAAAGTGTTTTTAACACGTTATGCAATAGGATCACTTTTGTCTTATCAAGGTATAGAAGAGGGGATTGAAAATTCCAATTTTATGTTAGAGACAACACAAGGGCGATTTATTTTAACACTTTATGAAAAGCGTATTTCAGAAGATGATTTACCTTTTTTTTGTCGCTTGATGCAGCATTTAGGACAACGTGGAATTCCTTGTCCTAAACCTGTTATTCAAAATGATGGAATGATGATCTGTGAATTAGCAGGACGTCCTGCTGCTATTATTACTTTTCTGGAAGGAGAGTGGATCCGCCAGCCCAACATAGATCATTGTGGCGAAGTGGGGATGGGGTTAGCACAATTACATTTAGCAGGACAGGATTTTACACTCAGTCGTAAAAATACTCTTTCTGTTATGGATTGGCAGGTATTGTGGCAACGTTGTCAAACCAAAGAAGATGCATTGTTAAAAGAATTTGGACAAAAAATTGAGTTGGAATTGGCTTTTTTACAGGAAAATTGGCCGTTCAATTTACCAATAGGCATTATTCATGCAGATTTATTTAATGATAACGTTTTTTTTGTGAATCATCGTCTTTCTGGGATGATAGATTTCTATTTTGCTTGTAATGACTTTTTTGCTTATGATTTAGCGATCTGTTTAAATGCTTGGTGCTTTGAGCCTGATCATTCCTATAATCTTACCAAAGCACGTAAGTTATTGGAAAATTATCAAAAAATAAGACCATTGATCCCTTTAGAATTGGACAAGATGGTTTTATTAGCTCGTGGTGCGTCTCTACGTTTCTTACTCACACGTCTATATGATTGGTTTAATACACCGCCTAATAGCTTTGTTATTAAGAAAGATCCATGGGAGTATTGGCACAAGCTTTGTTTTTTCAGTAATGTAAATTCGCTAAGTGAATTAGGTTTTTAAATTTTATGGCAACTCAACAAAAAGTCGTTGAAATTTATACAGATGGTGCTTGCTCAGGGAATCCTGGAATTGGAGGGTGGGGGGCAATTTTACGCTGGAATGGTCATGAACGGGAGCTTTATGGCGGTAAGGTCCATACGACAAACAATCAAATGGAACTCATGGCGGCAATTTGTGCATTAAAGGTGCTTAAAGAGCCCTGTTTGGTCGATCTTTATACAGACTCAGTTTATGTACGTAACGGTATATCTAAGTGGATTGAAGATTGGAAAAAGAATAATTGGCGCACCGCATCAAAAAATCCTGTTAAAAATATGGAGCTATGGCAAGCTCTTGAGGATGCTAGTTCTTGTCATACAGTTAGATGGCACTGGGTAAAAGGGCATGCGGGACATCCAGAAAATGAACGCGCAGATGCCCTTGCTCGCAAAGCAATTACTCAATATCGTGAAAATGGACGTTTTCCAGCATAATTGCTGTTTGAGAGCTTTTTCTTTTATCACGGAGACGCAAGAGGGGTTGGCTGCGTATGGAATATGAATGTTCCACTTAAGGCGTGATCTTTAAAAGAAACTGTATAAAAAATTTTTTGGTTTATTTCTTCTGGTGCGAAATAGAGTGGAGCATTAAAGAGTGTATATTCTGCGTTATCACTGACTTTTCTTGCTGCTCCAATTTGCATTTCTCCTCCATCTAAAAAGAGAGAGGAAGGAGTGGTTTTGTTATTATTTTGTATTTTTATAAGAAGGGTACTGTTATTTTTTTCGGCACTTATTTTTAGTGCATTCTGCGCCATGCGTGGCAAAGAATCTTGCGCCTTTTTTAAGAAGGAAGCAGGAAGCTGTTTATTTTTAAGAGCAGATGGCGAAAAATCAAAGTTAACAGTAAATGGAAGACAGATTTTGTGACATAATCCAAGAGTGAAAGCACCACTTAAATTTTTGCTTGAACTAGAAAGATTGAAGGGCAATATTACTTTATCTTTATAACCTAATGACCAATCATTTTCTGTTTCAAAAAGCTGTGGAGTAGGATAAAAGATTTCATAAGAAATCTGTTGGTTGAAATTAAAAAATGGTGCCATGCCAGAATTACCTGGATTACGCCAGTAAGTTTTCCATCCTGGTTTAAGCTCAATTTCAATAATGCCTTCTCTTATTCCAGAAAGAGAAGGTTCAGTGATCGCTAATCGGATACGACCACCATCTGATTCATACCAAGATGTTGCGAAAAGCTGGAGTTTTTGTTCTGTTTGAGCATTTACAGGAATGTTAAGTAATTCTAAAACTATGAATGTTAAGCTTAAAGTAACTAAAAGCTTTTTATAAAAGAAAGTTGCGATATTTTGTAAATTTGTAAATATATAACTTTTTTTCATTGGAGTTTTATTTTCCTAGTGTGCTAAATGAACAAACTTTTATCATGTAAATTATGGAGAATAACAGATTAATGAAGCGGTGTAATGGCTTTTTAGGTGGACAATTACTCATAGCAATGCCTGGGATGAATGACAAACGCTTTATTCGTTCTGTTATTTATATTTGTGCGCATTCTGATGCCGGTGCGATGGGCATCATTCTCAATCAATTGCATCATATTGATTTTCCGGAGCTTTTGCTTCACTTAGGAATCATAGACAGTGGCCAAAAAAAAAGTCTTTCTGAACCAATAAAACAGTTTCCAGTTCGCTATGGTGGTCCTGTTGATCCTTCGCGTGGTTTTGTTCTTCATTCAGATGATTATGCTTGTGAAGAAACTGTTTTTATTGCAGATAAGATCTGTTTTACTACGACAATTGATATATTAAAAGCGATCAGTTGCGAACAAGGTCCGCAACATGCACTGGTCGCATTAGGCTATGCTGGATGGAAAGCGGGGCAACTTGAGGCAGAAATTTCTACAAATGGTTGGCTAATCAGTTCTACATCACCTAGTTTTCTTTTTGAAAGCGATTTAAGCTGCAAGTATGATAAAAGTTTAACACGCATGGGTATCGATCCAACTTATCTTGCTTCTGAAATGGGACACGCGTAGAGTTTTTTCTAAGCTTTTTAACTTTACACGTTATTTTATCCCTTATGTTTTTATTTTATAAGGGAAATGGCTCTGAACGAGCGTAATTAATTCTTCTATGGCAATCGGTTTCGTCACAAGTGTACTTTGAACATATTTACAGCCTTCTTGACGGAGGAAGATTGCTTCTTTTTCATTTTCAACACCTTCTGCGATAATTTGCAAATTAAGATCTGTTGCCATATTAATGATAGACTTTAGAACAATTTTCTTCTTAAGAGAGTCGATTGAGATAAGTGAACGATCAAGTTTAACCATATCAAATGGATAACGTACGAGATAGGTCAGAGACGAATAACCTGTTCCAAAATTATCGAGTGCGAGATTCATTCCAAGTGTTTTAATTTGTTCAAGAAAGTGCGCTGATTGTTCAGGATTATTTCTTAAGACAAATTCAGATATTTCAATCATCAGACGCCCTTTGTGGAGCGGATGGCGAAGCAAAGCGGCACGCAATTGACTGATAAAACGAGGATGAATCATTTCTGCGCTTGGTAAATTAATTGAAATAAAGAAAGATTGTTGGGAAAACTTTTCTTGTACATTTATAAGATCAATAATGGCATTATCGATGATAAATTGTGACAAATCCATAACAATTTGTTCATTTTCTACGATTTTTATGAAATCAGAGACATTTAAATTTCCATAAGTGGGATGATGCCATTCTACAATTGTTTCAAAACCAATAATATGTCCGTCTGATAAATTAAGAATAGGATGGTAGAGGATTTTCATCTCATTACGTTTTATGGCATAATGGACATCTTTCTCCAGAGTATTATGTTCGAGACCCAAAGTGCGAAAATTAGGACGAAAAGGTTCAATATGGTTCCCACCCATTTGTTTTGCGCGAATCATCGCTAACTCACTATCATTAAAAATATCTTTAGCCGTCGACCGGCTTTCACTCCATGTAACCAATCCGATAGAGGTTGAAAGGATTATTTTATTTTCTGAAAGTGAAATAGGTGCTGAAATTGTTTTGTGCAAATGATCTGCAAATGCTGCAATTTTTTGTGGTTCGGTTTCACTGAGTAAAATAATTGCAAAGCGGTCTGCTGAAAGACGCGATAAGGTGTCTTGAAAGTTAATGAGACGATTTAAACGACGTGCGATTATAAGCAGTACAGTATCCCCAACTGCTATGCCTAATTTGCGATTAATTTGGCGAAAATTGTCAAAATCAATCATAAAGACAGTTGGTCTAATTTTGATATTTGCTTTCGCTAAAGAGGTATAATTTTGTAGTCTATCAAAGAAAATTTGTTGGTTAGGAAGTCCAGTTAAGCTGTCGTGGATTGCATCATGCAATAAGCGTTCTTCGGATTTTTTATGGTTAGTAATATTGACAATGGTTCCAATGACACGTGTGATTTTTCCATCTTTTTGCATAGCCGGACGTGCACGAAGAGAAAACCAATGATAATAACCACCACCGGAAGAAAGCCGAAAAATTTGATCAATGCGCCCTTTTTTATTTTTAAGAATGATATCCAATACGGCTTGAAAGCGTTCACGATCATCATGGTGCAAGGCTGAAATCCAGTTGCGCATAGGTCCATTGAGGTTATGAATTTCAGTACCAAAAAGGGTTGCCATGTTTGGATGTACAACAATACGATCACGCTCAATATTCCAATCCCAAATAATATTTCCAGCTCCCTTTGCTGCGAGTACTTGTTGTTCAAGGTCGGAAAATATTCCTTCATGGAAAGCGTCATTAGAAAAAGTTTGTTGCAGGACAGTAAAGCTTATGAGAAGAACAATGAGCACTAATCCTCCCGCTAATGCTGGCTGGATAATATCATTGTTTAAATGTCCAGCTATGCAGGCATAGGCTCCAACACACCAAAAGCTAATGAGCAACCATGTTGGAATAAGCATAATGGCGCGGTCATAGCTTCTGATTGAGAAATAGATGATTAATATTATACCAAGCACAGCGGTAAGGCCAAAAGACAAACGCGCAATTCCAGCTGCTCTGATGGGATCATAAATAGCAAAGGCTCCTAGACTGCAAAACGCAATGGTCCAAGCGATAGCACCGTAACTAAAATGATAATGCCAGCGGTTAAGGCTGAGATAGGTAAAAAGAAAAATGAAGAGTGTAGCAGTAAGTGCTACTTCTGTACCAGCACGCCAGATTGGTTGGGTTGTGAGTGTAACTGCAAAGAATTTATTTAAAAAGTTGAAGTCAATACCAATATAAAAAAGCACTGCCCAAGCAACTGCCGCTGTTGCAGGAAACAGCCCTGTTCCACGGACGACGAAGAGAACAGTTAACAAAAGCGCTAAGAGACCTGATATCCCAAGAAGAATACCATGATAAAGCGTATAAGAATTAATTGCATCTTTATAAGCTTCAGGTTGCCATAAATAGATTTGCGGTAGATTTGCAGAGTTAAGTTCGGCCACAAATGTAATAACAGCACCAGGGTTAAGGGTAATACGAAAGATATCAGAGTTTGCACTAAGTTGACGATCGAGGGAAAAACCTTCGCTTGGCGTTATGGATTGAATCCTTGATGATCCAAGGTCTGGCCAAAAAAATCCAGAATGTGCCATGCGGTAATGGGGGGCAACGATGAGACGATCAACTTGTTCATCTGTTGGATTTGCAAGAGAAAAAACTGCCCAATTTCCGGAAAATTTTTCATTTTTTGCCTGCACTTCAATACGCCATACAATACCATCTGGTCCTGGTGCTGTACTTGTTTGAAAAATAGAGTTGTTTGTATGGTGAATTTCAATTGCTTTTGAGAGATCAAGAGCAGCATCTTGAGAAGAAATTTTAACTGGTTCAATTGCTTGTGCTGATGTAAGATGGACAAAAGAACTAACGACTACAATGAAAATGATGTCAATTATTTTACGCAAACTCTTCACAATGTCCCACTCTCAATATTTTAGGATGTTTAATTTTCATTTCGACTTTTGAGAAAAAACGTCCACCTTTTATAATTTATTTACATAATAAATTGTTATCACTTTTTCTTAAGTTATGTGATTTTATATACAAATAGACCACACACCCATTTGCTTCAATGGAACCTGAAGCGAATGAAGTTTTATATTTTAAAAGGGCAAAGTTAAACCATGAATTTCCAGATTTCACGGATATACCTTCACTTATTAGAATCTTTATCACATGAAGTATGAATTGGGTAGTTTTGTACGCCTATTTGCCCAATATTTCCAAAACTTATTTAATGAGGAGAGCTTTTGTGGTAAATTTTATGATAAAATATGTGATGTTATTGTGATGCTGCTTTGAAAAGAAGTTTTTACTTTAGCTTGTATGAAAGAGTTGACGTTAAATCATCAAAATTTATGAGGGGTCCTACAGGTCCGACAGCAGTTAGTGTTGGAGTGGAGTTTGTAAAAAGACGATGTGCTAAATCAGTTAATCTTTTAGGAGTGATGAGATTGAGGCGTTCAATTGTTTCCGATATTGGAATTGGTCGACCATAAAGGAGTATTTGGCGAGCAATGAGATGTGCTTGACTAGAGGGATTTTCCTGTGACATTGTCAGATTTGCACGATATTGCGTTTGTGCTCGTTGCAGTTCGTTGGCGTGAATATTTTTGCTGACCTTGGAAAGTTCATCAAGAATCACAGGAATAAGTTCTTTGAGCCCTTCTTGTCCGGTAGCTGCGTGAACACCAAAAAGCCCAGTATCTGAAAATCCCCAATGAAAAGCATAAATAGAATAGCATAATCCACGTTTCTCTCTTACCTCTTGAAAAAGACGTGAAGACATACCACCACCAAGAATGATAGAAAGAATTTGGGCTGCATAAAAATCACGCGCGTGATAAGCACGTCCTTCAAACCCTAGAACAACTTGTGTATCCATTAAATCGCGATATTCACGAAAGTCGCCACCGACATAATTTGCAAGATTAGTAAGAGGTGCGGTTGAATGGGAGCGAAAAGTACCAAGACGACTTTCAACTTCTCGCAAGAAACTTTCGTGCTTTACAGCTCCTGCAGCAACGACAATCATACGATCTGCACTATATTGTTTATTGATGAAATCATGGAGATCAGTAGATGTAAATGATTGAATAGTTTTAGCTGTTCCTAAAATAGAGCGTCCAAGGGATTGATGACGAAAGGCTGTTTCTGTAAAGTGATCAAAAACAATGTCATCAGGAGTGTCATGGGCAGCACCAATTTCCTGAAAGATTACTTGTTTTTCTCGTTCTAGTTCATCGTCGTCAAATTTTGAATGCATTAAAATATCGGCTAAAATATCTATAGCAAGTGGGATATCGCTTTTAAGAACACGTGCAAAGTAAGCTGTTGTTTCAATACTGGTTGTAGCATTGATTTCACCGCCAACATCTTCAATATCGGTTGCAATTTGAAAAGCAGTACGGTTTTCGGTTCCTTTAAAAGCCATATGCTCAAGAAGATGAGCAATACCATGCTGTGTGGAGGTTTCATTGCGTGAGCCCACTTTAACCCATATTCCGAGGGCAACACTATCAATTTGTTGCATTGTATGTGTGGCGATAGTCAAACCATTACTAAGGCGACATATATCTACATCCATGTATTTACAACTCCATTAAATAAGCTAAATACCTCATTGTAAGGGTATCAGAATATTCTTGATTTAAATTAATGCAGCTAACTTTAATAAGATGCACGCGATTTTAAAGAAATATAATCTTTTACTATTTTTTCATCATTAGCAAGATTTATAAAATGTTCTTCGTGTTTCATTACATCATTGAGATGAGATGGCCATGGAGCATGAAGGCCACAAGCGCTTTTAATAGTATCAGGAAATTTAGCTGGATGAGCCGTGGCAAGAACGATCATTGGAATATGCGATTTTTTGTTTTCACGCGCTACTTGAAGAGCGACCGCTGTATGTGGATCAACAAGATAGCCACTTTCCTTATAGACACTATCAATTGTTTGAGCTGTTGCAGCCATGTTGCTTTTTCCAGCGGAAAATAGGGAACGAATATTTTTGAGTTGCTTTTCATCAAGAGTAAAGAGACCCGTTTTTTTCAAGTTTTCCATTGCATTGCGAATCCACATTGGATCACGATTGCCACTTTCAAAGAGCAAACGTTCAAAATTAGAAGAGACCTGAATATCCATAGAAGGTGATGTTGTATGGACTATTGGTTGTGTTTTGTAAGTACCACTGGTCAATGTACGTACAAGGATGTCGTTATCATTCGTTGCGATGACCAGTTGAGCAATGGGTAATCCCATACGGGCTGCGACATAACCTGCAAAAATATCACCAAAATTTCCAGTAGGAACAGTAAATGAAACAGCTCTATCAGGTGCTCCTAAAGAAAGTGCAGATGAAAAATAGTAAACAATTTGCGCCATGATACGCGCCCAATTTATAGAATTAACACCTGAAAGTGCTCTTTTTTTACGAAAATTGTGGTCATTAAACATTGCTTTGACAAGAGCTTGGCAATCATCAAAATTTCCTTCAATGGCAATGGCATGAACATTGGAACAATGATTGGTTGTCATTTGCCGTTGTTGAACAGGCGATACACGTCCTTTAGGAAATAAAATAAAAATATCTGAGTGTTCTTTTCCAGCAAAAGCCTGTATTGCAGCTCCTCCTGTATCACCTGATGTTGCAGCAATAATCGTTGCACATCTATTTTTTTCAGTCAAAACATAATCCATCAGTCGAGAAAGAAACTGCATTGCTACATCTTTAAAAGCTAAAGTAGGACCATGAAAGAGTTCAAGGATAAATTCATCTGCTCCAGTTTGTCGTAACGGACAGATTGCTGGATGGTGAAAGGTTGCATAAGATTCAGCGATCATATTTTCAAAAGCTGTATATTCGATTTCGTTATTCACAAAGGGCCACAGAATAGTTTTAGCAATTGTTGTATAGGACTGACCACGAAGTGCTCGTAACGCATCAAATGATAGCTGAGGAAATTTATCTGGCAAATAAAGTCCCCCATCACTTGCCAACCCTGTCATGATTGTTTCCGTAAAGCTTAAAGCAGGAGCTTCACCTCTCGTGCTGATATATTCCATAAGTCTTATCCTTTTTTTATTTCTGGCAAATTGATGAAGTTATTTATTTCACGTTTTTCATAATATTTAAATTATTAAATGGATAGAGCTTCTTTTCTTCTTTTTAATTCAATAATGAAAGGAAATAGCCTTAAGCATTTTTATTTTTGAGATATAAACGCCAAATGTTCACAGAAAATCTGTTACAGTCAAAATTTTTTTCTCTATTATTCATTCACTTAAATTTTACAACGTATCTTCACTTGTACACCTTCTTAAATAATAAAATTAAATAGATAGAATGGTATTTATTGAAGAACTTTTGTATAAAACTCAATCATTCATAGTTATTTTATGCTCTTAATACTTTGTAACAATTAAATCTGCTAAACTGAATGTTAAAATGATACATCTCAGAACTCACATTGGAAGATTTATAAGGTAATTTTATGGCACTTCGTGCGCAAATCTATACTTTGAATAATCTTTTTTAGCTTAATTTATCACTTTGTATAATAATAGATATTATATTTGTGCTATACAGTATGGTAACCTAAAGTTTATCCATAGAAAACATACAACAGCCTGCTAAATGATGGGAAGCAGGCTGTAAAGTATTTTCATTTTAAATAGAAAAAAATAACTAAGTATCTTTGAATTATTTGCCTTTAATTTTTCCTATTGCCCATCCGATTATCCCGCTAAATATGGCCATAACAGATCCAGTCAAGAATCCAAAACCCAAAGCTCCTACTGTAGAAAAAACTCCTAGCGTAATTGGTTCAAACACTTTCTCAAATTTTCCTTCAAAGGCAGATTCACTTTTTGCTTTATGAGTGAAACTTGGGACATAAAGAGCAGCTATATCGATAGCTTTTTTCTTTCCTTGTTCTATTAAAGAGACAGTTTCCCATTGAGTATCATTTTTCAAATGATTGGCATGAACATTTATAACTTGTGAAAGCAGAAAAGCAACTGCTATAAAAATATTTAATACGTAAGTTTTCAATACTTTAATCATAGTTTACCACCAATACTTTTATTTTAATCTGAATTGAATAGATGCATCGGCAGAATTAGTGCACATTGAGAGAAACAGAAGCATTTAAAGCTTTTTTCACTCTTAGTGTGATAATTCATTAGTTTTTGTCATCAACAATGGATAAACACGGAATATGTTCATAGTTTATATTTCATATGAGAAGGTCTTATTCTGATGAAATTTCAATTTTAACGAGATTTAAAATACAATATTATTTTACTTATTATCCATCCTAAAAACATGCCTATCGTACTTGATGCATATCCAAGTGCCATCCCCATACCAAAAGCCCCGAGTGTAAGAGGTTCAACAACCTTTTCAAATTTTCCTTCAATAGTAGCTTCATTACCCACTCCACGATTTAGACTAGGTCTATAGAGAGAAACGGTATGGACTGCATCCTTTCTTTTCTGTTCTATTGCAGAAACAAAAATATTCTCACGATGAGTACTATTTTGTAAAGAGTTTGCATGCACATTTACAACCTGAGAAAGAGAAAAGGCAGACATAATGAAAATACTTAATATATGATTTTTAAATAATTTAATCATAATTTACCTCAAAGATTTATACTATTCAATATATATGAGTAAATTTATACTTAATTTATACTTTGGATATTTGGATGTAATCTACAACATTTATATTTTGTAGCATAATGAGCTTCATTATGTAATTATTTACAATGAATTATAGCCACATAATAAAGCTATTATTATAGAGTTCTAGACGAGGTTGAATTATTTGAACATCAATACTATGTCCTTTATCCAACTTATTATCGATCCTATAAAGCTCATTACATGTCCAGTAAACAATAGCCCCATTCCTATAGTCATAGGCTCAACGACCTTTTCAAATTTTCCTTCACCTATTGTTCCATGTTCTGTTTGATAATTTACAGACGGAGCATAGAAAGCAGTCGTAGAAACTACATCGGATTTCGCATATTTTACTTGTTCCATTGGGAAAACAGAAAGTTCCTCTTTTGGAGTATCGTTTTTCAAATAGTTTGCATTAACATTTACAGTTTGTGAAATAAAAAAAGTGCTCGCTATAAAAATGCTTAAAATATAATTTTTAAATATTTTTACCATAACTTTACCTCAAATATTTTTAAGTTATATATGTAAGAAATATACATAATGTTTATGTATCTCACACTATACACAAGTAATATAGTTCAATATGTATTTTTAGTCAATAATAAAAATACATATAAAAATATAACTATAATTTTTATAAACGTTATTGTAAAAAAGTAACAGTAATAATTACAAATTATATTTTTTAAAAACTTTATACAATATTTTATTATGTGTTATATATAAAATAACATATGGTTGTCGTATAATTTTTATAAATGATATTAATATATTTTTTTAAATACATTTATAGATAATAAAATTGATCAAAATTTTTACATATTAAATATATAAAAATTTATTTATTATTGATAGTATAATAGAAAACATGAAAATTATGATGTGGTTATAAAAATATTATTAACAATTAAAATATGAATGGACACGATAAAATTTTATTATTTATAGTATTTATTATAGATAGTCATTATTATAGAATTTGTGTTCTATATATATTATTCAATGGTTATTTAATTGCATCGTTATAGCAGAATAATACTGCTTAATTTACTATTAAATATATACATTTATCTTATAGATAATAATATGTTATAGATACTAAAAAATGTACAATTTTCTCATAGTGTAAAGTAGAGCTCGAATTGGATAGAGATAAATGATATTATCTTTTTATCGCCAATGTGAACAGCATATTACTATGATGCAAGGCAGTGTATAGAAGAATATAATTTAGACATATTTATGAGTGCCGAAAGATCAGCATTAGATAATATTTTCAACACTTTCTTCTTTCCAAACTGAAAAGCCGCTTTTATTTTTAGAAAGTGGATTACTTTTGAAAAGATCTGATTTCATTGCTTATTTAAAAAGGCTATTAAGTGCTTTCGGAAAATTTTAAGCAACTATTGGTATCGCTGTCGCTTGTTTAACATGATTATATGTTTCATATTTATGTGCTTTTTTAAAGAAACCGTTCTCAAGGTACTCAAGCCTATTTTGCAATGATAGATATGATGATAAAGCCCCCATAATATAAAATTCTTAGGGCATCAGAATTTTTGACGTTTATAAAGAAGAAAGATGGCATTGCCATACACTTTTCTCGCTCCTAATGTTGCTACAATTTTTGCCTTTTGAGATGATTCATTAAAAGGCATTTTTATTTCTTTATTTATTTAATTCAGCATATCTAGGTTTGAAATGAGAGAATCTTACAATATTCGGTTTTTTTGCTTAATTTGAATCATGATAAATTATGATTATAAATCAATATATTGTCTGTAAATTACTTGGTATGAAATATTTTTTATAAAATGCACATCTTCATAAGAGTGTATTCTTTTTGTTTTTTGTAATCTTAGGGAGGTTGTACCAATTGATGCTGTTAAAATACTATTTAAGCAGCAAAGTAAATAAGCCTTCAACAAGTTTATGAGATTTGGATTGAGTAAATATAAGCCTTTGTAACTCAACAAGGACGCATTTGTCATTTTCAATAAAGTCTTGTGTTCCATAGATTCCGCGAATTTTAATATTTTTTCCATGATCAATAGGCACATCCCTTACAATTTTACCATAGTATGTGATTTTTTTGATCAGATGAAAGAGGCTAGCAATTCTCACATCTTATCGAGCAAGGCATCGTAATATTCCTTTTTTGACAAATATAATAATTTATCAGGATGAGCTGCTGAGGTTGGGAGTGGGATATCGGAGTTGAGATAGATAAGCAGGGTTTAATTTTCATGAGTTGGCACCCCTGTTTTTGGCTTTTTTTTAAGTACGTGCAATGGTTAACAGACTTATGATTTCAATGAGGTGCTATATTTTTCCTTCACATTGAGATGCAATTCACCCGTGTCGTGAATTACGCATTTATTGAAGTTATTATAAAAGGAGCAGCGAGAAGAGCAGGACATTTGAATAAAAATGCTTCTTACAAGAGTTTACAAATTGATATATTCAAGAGATTTTTTATAATAGATCTCGCCATACTGCCATTGCTTCTAAGACTTCTCCTAAATGAGCATGTTTTGCAATAACTGTTTCTGCACCAGCTTCTGCAAGTGCATTAGAGTGGCCAAGATAGCTATGTGATCCTCCCGTAAAGCCGATGACACGCATGCCTGCTGCTATGGCTGCGTGTACACCATGAAGTGAATCTTCTATAACGATAGTGTTTTGGGGCTCTGCCTGTAATTGTTGTGCGGCAAAAAGGAAAACATCAGGGGCCGGTTTCGTTCTTTTTGTTCCAACTTCAGGTGCTGAAAATATTTTACCTTCAAAAAGGTCATAGAGATCAACCGTGATGAGCATCTCTTTTATATCTACGCTTTTTGCATTAGAGCAGATACAGTAGGGATAGCGTGTTTGGATAATTTCTACAGCTTCTCTTACATCATCAATAGCCCGTAATTTAGTTTTTATTTGTGTACGAAAAATATTAGTCATTTGATCTATGAGATGAGCAGAAATAGGTTTTTCTGTTTCCTGTTCAACGTGTTTAAGAATATCGCGAAAGATAAGCCCTGCAAAACGCTCACTCAATTCTTCGGGTGATATTTCATATCCTGTTTGTTTGAGCAATTGAGATCCAATTTTTGCTGCAAGATATTCAGAGTCGACGAGAACTCCGTCACAATCAAAAATAATAAGATCTATCTGAGGCATAAGATATTCCTTTACATGTTACGAGATGGACAACTTTCATGAAAACGATATTGAGAAGATCTTATTTCATAAAAATACGCTTTGAAAATGATTCTTAATTCTTTTACGAAATAAAAGATATGGGAACAGTACATTGAAAAAAAGAAAATTAAGGTTTCATTCATATGAAAGTTTTTTTTTACTAAAAAAACAAAAACAATCATCAATTTTGTAGAACTTTAACGATACGTTTACGCTATTTTGTAAATATAGATTGGTAATGCGGGCCTATAAACTATTTTGGTTGATTATAGGGCAAATTCAGTTAATTTTGTTGGGTTTTTCATGACAGTTATTCAGCTTCAAAAAGATTTCCTTCGTACTCCCTCACAAATGCCATGGCGCAATAAAATTTTTAAAGGAGATTGTGTTTCCGTTTTAGAAAAACTTCCAAAACATTCTGTTGATATGATTTTTGCGGATCCACCCTATAATTTGCAATTGGATGGAGCTTTATACCGTCCAGATCATTCGCTTGTTGATGCGGTTGATGATGCATGGGATCAGTTTGAGAGTTTTGCTGCTTATGATGCTTTTACTCGTGCATGGTTGCTTGCTTGTCGTCGTGTATTAAAACCCAACGGAACACTTTGGGTTATCGGATCTTACCATAATATTTTTCGGGTTGGGACGGCATTACAAGATTTAGGTTTTTGGATGCTTAATGATATTATTTGGCGCAAGAATAATCCGATGCCTAATTTTCGAGGGCGCCGTTTTCAAAATGCTCATGAGACGCTTATTTGGGCCGTGCGAGATCAAAAAGATAAAAAGTACACATTTAATTATGATGCCTTAAAAGCGGCAAATGAAGATCTACAAATGCGTTCAGATTGGCTTTTCCCTCTCTGCACTGGAGCTGAACGTTTAAAGGATGATTCGGGGCGTAAATTACATCCAACACAAAAACCGCAAGCGTTATTAGCGCGTATTATTATGGCTTCTAGTAAACCTGGTGATGTTATTCTCGATCCGTTTTTTGGTTCGGGAACAACAGGTGCTGTTGCCAAGCTTTTAGGGCGTGATTTTGTTGGGATTGAACGCGAGCAAGATTACATCGATGCAGCATGTGAGAGAATTGCGGCGGTTCAACCTTTAGCGCAACCAGAACTAGCGATTTTGGATAGAAAAAAAGCAGAACCGCGCGTAGCATTCAACAGTTTGCTTGAAGCAGGTTTACTCTATCCTGGAGAAGTTCTGTATGATCGTAAGAAGCAAGTATCTGCTATTGTAAGAGCTGATGGTACGATTATGCATGGTGGTGAAGCGGGCTCAATTCACGCAATGGGAAGAAAGGCTCAAGATTCGCAGAGTTGTAATGGTTGGACCTTTTGGTATTATGAGGAAAATGGACGGTTGAAGTCCATAGATCATTTAAGAATGATCATACGTTCACAAATGTTAAAAACGGGTGTTTTATGAACTAAGCTGATCGCTTCATTCTATTGACCACCAATATACCTGATCTTGATTGAGATGGACGTGAGGGTGTTTTAGCCTTTCTTAGATGTTTTTTATTGACACACTAAATCTCGCTTGTAAGCGACAAGCGAGTATTTTATGCTTCTTTTAGAAGAAATTAAAATGAGAAATTTTCACTCTATGTTCTCATTTTAGTTCCAAAACAGTAAAATTTCAATATAAGCTTATAAAAATGAAATATCAGAATTAAAAGGTTCATTCAGAAGTTCAAAATTAAGTGCTTTTTTGAATACGTACATCTGTAAAGTGCATATAATATATTGATTATAAAGATAATTTAGCGCAACTCATATCGAATTGCCCTCGGAATATCGTCAAGTTTTCTTATTTCAAATTTGTTCCATATTGAATCGATGAAAATTATTTTCTTGCATGTCATAAACGGGGTTGGCGTGTGAATAAAAATTGTTAACGAAAGAACTAAAAGTACCTCTTATAATCCGTTTCACGTACCAAGGGATGTTGAGGGGGCTGGTAAATATAACGATGGTGCTAACTTGCTCCGTCATAAGCGAAAAAAGGATAGATCCTGAAATTTAAATCTAAAGCTTCTAAGCGTTTCTATCGCTCCTTAATTTTTGTCTGTAGAAAAAATTGGTTATTTCATTTTTTAAAATTTTTCTTTTACAGATTAATAAATGATCGCTAGAGATACAAAAGTCTCCATTAGAAAACATTTTTATGAATAGGGAAGGTTATTTAAATCTAAAAGAATTGGGAAGTGCTACGGAAATGGCTTTTTTCATAACAGTAGGTAATGCTTCTTCGGCAAGATGTTGAATGTTACACCACCAACCATTTTCACAATTCATTTCATGAACATCTTCGGTATAGTAAACATCAAGTTTTAGAGAAAAGTGAGTAAAAACATGCGTAATTTGTCCTTTGAATTGCCAATTGGCAGTAAAGGGTGCGTTTTGTAGCCCATTTTCGTTGTTTATGCCAATATTGTTAGGAATTTGGGTCATTCCACCAAGGAGCTTTTGCGTCTGTCGTTTTTCCAAATAAATTTGTCTCTTTTTATTAAGGACCACAAAAGCAATACCTGTTTTTGAAGGGCGTTCTTTTTTAGGGGCTTTAACTGGAAAAGACTCCGGTTGTTGCATCTTTTTTGCTTTGCATAAACATTGAAGAGGGCAGGTATAACAAGATGGTTTGCGTGGAGTACAAATTGTTGCTCCCAAATCCATCATTGCTTGAGCAAAGTCACCAGGACGATTTAAAGCAGTAATTTTTTGTGTTTTTTCTTTAATTTCAACTTTTGCTTTTTGCAATATTGAAGTGATAGCAAAAAGTCGCGCTACCACACGTTCGACATTACCATCAACCACTGCTACAGGGTGGTTAAAAGCAATCGCAGCAATGGCTGCGGCAGTATAATCTCCAATACCGGCTAGAGTTCGCAATTCTTTTACAGATTGTGGAAATTGTCCCGCGTAGTTTTCAACAAGCTGTCGCGCACATTTTTTAAGATTACGTGCGCGTGAATAATAACCAAGTCCAGCCCATGCTTTCATGATATCATCTTGGGAGGCTTTTGCTAAAGAGGAAAGATCAGGCCATAGTTTTAGAAACTTTTTAAAATAAGGCTTAACTGTTTCAACGGTTGTTTGTTGAAGCATGATTTCAGAAAGCCAAACTTGATAAGGATCAGGACGGATACCTTGTTTTTGCTTTTCGGGGGTAATCCGCCATGGAAGATGTCTGTGATTTTGATCGTACCAAGCAAGGAGGTGCGAAGAAATTTCATACATGATTGCTTTCAAGCATAGGGAGATATAAAATGCAAAAGAAAAAATTATTTATTTTGTAATTCATGTTTTTTGCTCTTTTATTGTCAAGGCTCTGGTGAGAAAAGGCTTTTTATTTTGTTGATATTTCATAAATTGAGGAGGCAACAATTTTTAGATGAAACAAATGATTTTAATTTAGTAAGCGCTTGAACAATGATCTAAAAATGAGAAAACAACTTAAAAAACGTATCTTTTATTCTCTTTCTGAGGCGGTATACAAAATACTTGATCCAGTTTTACGCAAACGGACAGGGCTTAATGTAGCGCTTATAGAACATTGGCCACAGATTGCGGGCTATGATATCAGTGAACATACAATGCCGCTTAAAATTATTTGGAAACGTCGTGCAGATCAAGATGAAGTTTTTCAGCCAGCAACACTTGTTGTCGCATGTGAAGGATTTGCTGCGTTAAAATTGATGCATGAAACAGAGGAATTACTTCATAGAATTAACGGATTTTTTGGCTACATTGCTATTGATCGCATCAAGATTGAGCAAAGGAGTATGTCGGTTTTTATGAATCACTTGCCTCTAAAACCGCCTTTGAGTGAACAAGACAAAAAATACGTGGAAAAAATGCTTGAAGGAATTGAAGATAAAAGTTTGCACCAAGCACTTTATCAACTTGGCTGTTGCATTTTTTTGGAAAAAAATAATAAATAGAAAGATATTTTATATATTTTTCTTTAATATATGAGAAAGCATAGGATTCCTATTCGTTAATAACAACAGAAAAGTATTATTTATGGTAAAATATCGTTCTTTTTTATCTTTCGGGATAATTTTTCTCTTCATAACGATTGTACAAAACAGTGTAACAGTTGCTTTAGCGCGTGATCCCAAATCAGTGGCGACTGTTGATATGGCAGAGCTTCTCCAATCGGGTAAAGTAAAGGATCGCTTTGAGGGAGAGGCGGATGCACCAGTCGTCATTGTTGAGTATGCTTCGTTGACATGTACCCATTGTGCGCATTTTTATAATGATATACTTCCCCAAATTCGTAAAAAATATATCAAAACAGGAAAAGTAAAACTTATTTTCCGAGAATATGCTTTTGATCCTCGGGCAACAGCAGGTTTTATGTTGGCACGGTGTGCACCGGAAGATCGCTATTTTCCTTTGATAGAAGTTTTATTTCAAAAACAAAATGAATGGGCTTTCGGAAAAAATGCTCTAACACCATTGAAGAAAATTGGCTTAATGGCTGGTTTTACAGATGAAAGTTTTACTGCGTGTTTGAAAAATCAGTCCATTTTAGATGAAGTAAATGCATCTTTTGAACGCGGTAAAGAGCTTGGTGTCACAGCAACACCTACTTTCTTTATTAATGGTAGTAAATATGAAGGTGCCATGAAAGTAGAAGAATTTTTTTCGGTGATTGATAGTTTTCTAAAAAACTGAATCTTAATCTTCCAGAAGATGGATAGTGATACTTTTGGTCATTATCTCTTTTGGAAGGATTAATATTATGCATTTATGAAGCGATATCGTTGAGCCAATTTTGAATCAAATCATTGCTTTTAAGTGAGCCTAGGTTGAATGATGTTTTGAAGCTGATATGGGAGGATTTGTACAGTGAAAAAATGGGTTTATAGTTTTGGAGATGGAAAGGCAGAAGGAAGTGCAAGTGAGCGTAACCTTCTCGGAGGTAAAGGGGCTAATTTGGCAGAAATGAGTAATCTTGGTTTGCCCGTACCACCCGGATTTACGCTGACAACAGAAGTTTGTAATTTTTATTATGCCCATGACAAATCATATCCAGAAGAGCTACAGGAATCTGTTAAGCAAGCACTAAGATACGTTGCTGAACAAACAGGACGTGAATTTGGGAATGAACAAAGACCACTTTTGCTGTCTGTTCGTTCAGGGGCTAGGGCTTCTATGCCAGGGATGATGGATACAGTGCTGAACCTTGGCATGAATGATAAAACTGTAAAAGCAATTGCTTTAAAAGCCAATAATGAACGTTTTGCTTATGATAGTTATCGGCGTTTTATCCAAATGTATTCTAACGTTGTTTTGGGGCTAGACCATTCGTATTTTGAAGAGATTCTTGATGAAGTAAAAGCATGCAATGGTTACACTATTGATACAGAAATGACAGCAGATGATTGGAAGAATGTTATTATTTCTTATAAAGCCTATGTTGAAGAAAAATTAGGAACCCCTTTTCCACAAGATCCTGAACAACAGTTATGGGGGGCGATTGGAGCCGTTTTTTCAAGTTGGATGACAGCACGTGCAGTTACTTATCGCCGTTTACATAGCATTCCTGAAAGTTGGGGAACGGCAGTTAATGTGCAAGCTATGGTTTTTGGTAACATGGGAGAAGATTCGGCAACGGGCGTTGCTTTTACACGCAATCCATCGACAGGGAAAAAAGAACTTTATGGTGAGTTTTTAGTTAATGCGCAAGGGGAAGATGTTGTGGCGGGCATTCGAACGCCTCAAAATATTACAGAAAATGCGCGTATTGTTTCTGGTTCAAATAGACCGTCGTTAGAAAAAATTATGCCTGAGGCTTTTTTGAAATTATGTCAGATTGCGCAGAATCTTGAGCAGCATTATCGGGATATGCAAGATCTCGAATTTACCATTGAAAAAGGTAAATTATGGATGCTTCAGACTCGTTCAGGAAAACGCACGGCTCGTGCGGCTCTCAAGATGGCAATTGAAATGGTTGAGGAGGGGTTAATAAACCGTGAAGAGGCTGTGATGCGTATTGATGCAAAGTCGCTTGACCAACTTTTGCATCCAACACTTGATCCCAAAGCAGAACGTTTTGTTATAGGACGTGGTTTACCTGCTTCTCCTGGAGCCGCAACTGGTGAAATTGTTTTTACTTCAGAAGAGGCAGAAACTGTGTCGGCGGAAGGTCGCAAAGTTATTTTGGTCCGGGTAGAAACAAGCCCAGAAGATATTCATGGTATGCATGCTGCAGAAGGAATTTTAACAACGCGTGGCGGTATGACAAGTCACGCTGCTGTTGTTGCGCGGGGGATGGGAAAACCATGTATTTCTGGTGCTGGCAGTGTGCGGATTGATTATAACACAAATACGTTGTTTGCCTCAGGAGAAAGCCTAAAAAAAGGTGATGTTATCACAATTGATGGTGGAAGTGGAGAAATTTTCAAAGGGAAAGTTGCAATGTTGCAGCCTCAGCTTTGCGGAGACTTTGCAAAATTAATGGAATGGGCTGATGGGATGCGACGTATAAGAGTTCGCGCTAATGCTGATACACCATCTGATGCCCGTATGGGACGCTCTTTTGGGGCTGAAGGTATAGGTCTTTGCCGTACGGAGCATATGTTTTTTTCTGATGAACGTATCGTTGCCATGCGTGAAATGATTTTAAGTCATGATGAAAGTGGTCGTCGTAAAGCACTAGATAAGCTTTTGCCAATGCAGCGTTCAGATTTTAGTGAATTATTTGAAATTATGTGTGGTTTACCTGTTACTATCCGCTTGCTAGATCCACCATTACATGAATTTTTGCCTAAAACGAAAGCAGAAATTCTTGATGTTGCAACAGCTATGGGTGTTTCTGCTGAAGTGCTTGCTGAACGCACTCAGCAGTTGCACGAATTTAATCCTATGCTTGGATTACGAGGATGCCGTTTAGCTATTACTTATCCTGAAATTGCAGAAATGCAAGCGCGGGCGATTTTTGAAGCAGCAGCAGAAGCTGCCCAAAAATCTGGATCTCCTGTTATGCTTGAAATTATGGTGCCACTGGTTGCGCTTAAATCTGAACTCGATTTTGTGAAAGCGCGTATTGATCAGGTTGCTGAGGAAGTGATGAAAGAAAAGGGAAGCACTATTCAATATATGGTTGGGACGATGATTGAACTTCCAAGAGCGGCGCTTCGAGCAGATGAAATTGCTGAAACTGCTGAATTTTTTTCATTTGGAACAAACGATTTGACACAAACTACTTTTGGGATTTCCCGTGATGATGCAGCTCCTTTTTTGGCAACCTATTTTCAAAAAGGTCTTTTAGAGCAAGATCCTTTTGTGTCTATTGACCGTGATGGAGTAGGGGAACTTATTACCATTGCTGCACAGCGTGGACGCTCAAAGTGTGCAAAAATAAAATTGGGAATTTGCGGTGAACATGGAGGCGATCCTGCCTCTATTGCTTTATGCGAAGAAAATAACCTAGATTATGTTTCGTGTTCTCCTTTTCGAGTGCCAATTGCTCGTTTAGCAGCAGCTCAGGCCGCAATAGCAAAAAGGATGTAATGGGTTAATATTTTTTGTTGTATCGTTATTACTGAAATAAATTTTTATATATTCTTTTATTTTCTTTAATAAAGGGAATAAAAATGCTTCTAAAATGCACGATAAGTTGTGTTACGCGAGAAAGTGTTTTTTTTAGAGGTTTATGAGAGAAAATATAAAGCACAGGATAGACAAAGATGTATTATTAATACTACTTTCTATTGGCGAACCTCTTGATAGAGAGAAACGTGTTATTGTGCAGTCAATTTATGCGTTTGCTTTTTTATAGGGGAATGAGCTCCTCACGCAAAATAGAATGCTCCAAACAAATGCATTTTTTTTGCGCATCATGCTGTTTGAGATAGACATTTCTCAATGGATGCCCCATTTTACATTGATATTCGTGGAATGGGGATTATGTAAAACTCCCCGTAAGTTTATAAAAATCTTCCCAAAATTTATAAACTCCATTATGCACTCCCATCTTTACATTTATAAAGGAATATCAAAGTTACACAATCTATTGATTTATAAAGATAATTTTTTATTTCTCATATTGAATGAAAGCTGTAAATATCATAAGATCTTCTTATTTCGACTTCTTTTATAATGAATCAATCAAAACCATGTTTTTTGTATGTTACAGGCGGGATGAGCGTCTGTAGATAAAAAAATAAAGCAAGGATATGCCTCTTATGAAACGTCTCAAGTGTCAAGAGCTGTCACAAATTGAAGGTAGGTATAGTGTGTAATGGTGCCGGCTTGCTTCTTGACAAAAAGCGTAAAGATGATGCGCGGCGCGTGCAGTGGGACTACTATTATTATTCATGGGCGTTGTTGCGAAGTGGTTTTAGGTGCTTTAGAGATGTTTTTTAAGAAAGCCCGTGAATGGCAATCCAAGTATATTCCGTTTGGGACATTTTGTTTTAGGTGAGGGGGAGTGAGACCAAAAAGACATGTGATAAAGTAAGAGCATGAGGCAATAGGTAATTTCCGTTATTTTAAAGATATTGCTTTAGATGTCTTTGAAAGGCGTAAAGCTGAATTAAAAGGAAATGACAAAGATGAAAACTGGTTTTTACCTTAACTTTTCATATTTTTCCCAAATTAGGCTGTTTTCCTGTTTTAAGAGATTATACAAACAGAGATGCGTAATATTCTTGCCTCCATTTGGCATATAAAAGCTATAACAGCTGAGAGAAGTACTAAACTGTCTTAACATTTTTTTCAAACATACTGCTGCGGTAAGTTTGGATGTTGATTTATAGGCAATACTAAACGCACACGCTCTCTTAAGAAGACAATGTCATAAAACACATAACTTTCCAGCAATAGATTAGAGAGAAGTGCCGGTTTTTTATCAGACACTTTGCAAAACAACAACCATAACACAATTAGCTTTACGTCTATTTATCCTTACAGGTGTTTGCACAAATTCTTTGCATCATATTTATAAAGATCAAATTGACGATAATATATGGACAATTCGTGGTTCGATAATATGAAAGGTTTACATGATACTACAAAAATTTCGTGTCCTTTTATCATCAGAGGCAATAAAAATGCTAGAACAAGCGCGTTTGCTATTTTGCAATATTCTTTTTTCTGCAATCGGTTGTGGTTTTTTTGAAGCAAATTATACGGCTCAATATGTAATGTGTAAGAAAACCATTCTGATTGATTGAATATAAGAGGGCTTGAGATGAAGGAATGTTTGAGGGGAGCATTAAACAAACGAAAGATGAATTATCATTATAAATTAAGAGATTATTATGATTAGCTTCAATTTAATAAACCAATTTCACGCATTTTCATTAAAATTGTGTGATTAATTTTACCTGTTACAGGAAGATCAAATATTTTTTGAAACTGTTTTAAGGCTTCTATCGTCTTTTGATCTTCTATTCCTGTGACAATAACCTCCTCATTCCCAAAAATATGTAAAGCTTTTTGCACTTGTATAATATCTTCAACAGAAGGCTCTAAAATAGCTTCTTTTAAGTGTGTCATATTTTTTGTATTGTTTGTTTCTATTTCGCTTTGCTTAATTAATATCGCGATTTCATCTGCTGCGGGATTAGATAGAACATTCTTTTGCATTCTCTGAGCAGTTTGCTGTTTCCATAAAGTGATGGCTCGGCGTGTTTTAGGTCCTTCCAGTCCATCTAATGGACCATCATAAAATCCTAATTTTGCTAGTTCTTTTTGCTTTTCCAGCATGCTTGCTGATTGAGAGGGTAAAGGTGAATTTGTGTGGTTATGACTTTGAGAATGTACAGAAGCTACACGGGAGAGTTCTTGTGATTTTTCTTCTTTTTCCGATAAATTAGAGCTCTTACCTATACTTTGAACAGAGGAAAATTTCATTTGAGTTAAAATATTTTGATGCGTTGTCATTTGCGAAAATAAAGCATTAAATGAAATAAATAAAAAACTAATGCTAAAAAGAAGAAATCCAACAAAAAATAAAGTATTTTTTCGTGTATAGAAATAAAGAGTTTTTGCACTCCAAAAAATAAAATGAAAAGTTATAAGAAGAAGTGTTATAACAATACTACTGTAGTATTTACGGTGTTTTACAGTTTTTTTTCGGTATGTCTTTCGTTTTGTTGCCATTACTTTTATTTTCAGTTGCGTTTATTTTTTACAAAGAAACAAATATAAATTAGGAAACGAATATAAATCAGTTCTTACTTCCAGCCAGAGAGAAATGCATTGACATTATTGATTTTTCCTTTCAAACTCCTAGAATGAGCAGCTTCATTATATCAATTTATAAGTTGATAAATCAATAAGAGTTCTTACCAACTTTTATTCATTTCATTTTTTACAAATCTTTAATGTGTATAAAGAGAGTACCAAATGATTAGCATTCAAGATCATTTTGGTGTTTGCAAACTGCATTATCACATATAATTATCTAAACAATAATGCCACGTTATTCTTCATTTTGTGGCATATGTTTGCCTATTATTTAAAATAAAATTGAAAATATTTGCCTATAACGCTAAAAAGATGACAATCGTTATCTATTCTTTATAATTTACATATAGATGGTTACTGATCCATAAACGGTTTGGTAAGAATAATTATCTCTTAATATTATTATATTTTTGTATAAATTCCTTCTATTAAATAATTTTCATAAGTATCAATTAAATTGATGTTTACAATGTTATAGAAAAAAACTGGCTTGAGATGTAATCATAAGAGATGCAGTTATTTTTTTGATGTTTTTATCGACATGTTGACCATTTTCATAACATTCCAGTAAAAATTTTATAGATAATATAAATATTTTATCGACACTATAGTCAGAATAACAGAATTTTACTCTTTTTAGCCTTTTCAACTAAGCTAATATGGTGGACTATTATTTAAAATAATTATGTACACAACATGATTATCTCTCTCATTTTTTATCATAGTATGTTCATTAACATGACCAGCTTGTAAGTGTATAATTTTGATGTTAATTTTTTACTGAATAGACAATGTATCCCATTTTATACAGCGGAATTGTGCCATATTTATAAAAAAGCCAATGATATAGATCCAATACATGAATACTCAATTTTATAAAAAGCACATTTTATAAATTGTTTATAAAGCAACAGTGTATAAAATGTTTCTTTTATTGTATTTACCACTGCGGTACATTGATTATCCATGATACGTTTTTTAATCAAATTATCATTTTTTTTATTTTTTATTTTTGTCATTATTTCATTTTTTGTAGCAGATCCAAGCAGTAACCATTCTTCTAGCCCCCAAAATAATGAGACAACAACGAGCGATGTGATTATTGCTTTTAAGGAAGCCTTAAATGACTTAGGCGCATTTTGTGACCGTAATATAAAAACCTGCAAAGTAGGAAAATCCTTTTTAAGTTCACTTGGCGAGCGCGCATATTACGGTGCAAGAGCTGCTTATGAATATTTAGGGAACATATTAGGAAACAAAAATGATATCAGAGACTTCCCCTAATGTTTCTTACAAAATCGAAATACAAGAGTTCTTACAAAACCATGCAATGTTATCTTGAAATAAGGATTTTTAACGTTCTTCGTGTTATTTATGTTAGGAAGAATAAATATTTATTTTTTATAAGTGTATTCAAGAATGATTATTCAAACGAAACAGGACTAAAATAATGGCGGAAACAATCGGTAATATTATAGAGAACTTTTCGCTTTTGGATAATTGGGAAGATCGTTATCGTTATGTCATCGAGCTTGGCTATGAATTGCCACCTTTTCCAGAAAGCGCTCGAAACGATGCTCACAAAGTTCCTGGTTGTGTTAGCCAAGTGTGGCTTCTATCTTCACGTAATAACTCAAAAGATCCAATATTGACGTTTCAAGGTGATTCCGATGCTCATATTGTGCGTGGACTCATTTACATACTTCTTGCTTTTTATTCAGGCAAAAAAGCTTCTGAAATTCGCAATTCTGATGCTCAAGAGCTCTTTGAAAAACTTGGTTTAAATGAAAATCTTACACCACAACGATCAAATGGTTTGAAATCAATGATTAAACGGATTCGTAACGAAAGCTATATGTAATCCCCTTGGTAGAAATTGCTATATATACAAAAGCTTCACACAAAACATGTATACTAAAATCAACTTTATGCACGAAACCATTTTTTCGCAAAATAAGATTATTTAGTTTTTTTCCGTTTGCTTTTGCGTCCAAGCCCCATTTCTTTGGCCAAAGCCGATCGTGTTTTTGCATAATTAGGCGCCACCATAGGGTAAGAACTATCTAACTGCCATTTTTCACGATATTCCTCTGGCAACATTCCATAATGTGTCATGAGATGACGCTTTAGAGATTTAAACTTCTTTCCATCTTCAAGGCAAATGAGATAATCAGGAAATACTGAACGCTTCGGATTAACGGCAGGCCTTTGTTTTTCAACTTCGACTTCTGTTAACTCTAGATTCCCTGCTTTACGAAAAGCAGCATGGACATCAGCAATTAAACTTGGCACTTCAGTCGGTCGAATAGAATTATTACTCACGTAGGCAGCAACAATATCAGCAACCAATGTAATAACTAAATTGCTTTCAGTCTCTAAGACTGCACGATGTTCCATTCTTGTTTCCTTTAATTTAAAATTGAGTAATTCAAAATCGAGATATAGTGCATATACTCATGATATAAAGATCTCATGCACATGAGTTTCATATTGTACAAAAATCTTTTTTGTCAATTCAATTATTCTATAAAATTGCCAAAACACAAAAAAATCAAATAAATACCTATTTTTTGTCATAATATACAATAAGAAAAACGAAATTATTACATGCTAAAATATATTTTTACCCTATAACATATCATACATAATATATAATACATCACAAATATAAAAAAATATATGATAAAATTTATTTATTTTTTTTGAGAACGTAAAAATAAAATTACTAATTATAAAAATATAATATATAAATTATTATATTTTGTTTTGAATACTTATAGTTTAGTAAGTTTATGTTTAATAAGTTTTAAATTTGTTTTTATTATTTATATTTATAAAATTTAATAATAAAAAACATGATATATTATAAATATGACATAATAGTATTATTTATAATATAAAACTATTCATTAAAAGGAGATAGGACATTTTTATTTTTTATACAGTAATAATAATATTTTAGATATATTTATTCCTTTCTGTAAAATTATGCGATTATACTGTTTCAAAAAAAATCAATTCTTTTTCTAATAGTTTAATTGTTTTACCAGTCACTTTCATTATAAAAGTGGTGTTATATCCCTAGAAAACAATAGCTGTGATATGTAATGAACAGAAAGGTATTAGTTTTAAAAATTATCATGGTGCTATTTTTGCAAGTGAATAGAACTTATAGGTTTTTACACTTGCATCAATCATTGTGATTCTAACATATAAACGAAGCTATTAACATATTTTAATATAGGATTATGTATGACTCGCACTTTTGCAATTCCTCCCAAAGCATCTAGAATCACTCATAAGGAAATATATCATGGTATTTTTCGTGATGATCCCTATCATTGGCTACGTGCGTCTAACTGGCAAGATGTTTTTAAAGATCCTAACTGTCTTGATCCCAATATTCGACATTATCTTGAAAAAGAAAATGCTTATCAATCAGCTCAAATGGCTGATACAAAACCATTACGAGATTTGCTTTTTACCGAAATGAAAAACAGGATCCAAGAGAATGATAGTTCTGTTCCTATAAAACATGGCCCTTTTGCTTACGGATTCTCTTATGTTACCGGAGGCCAACAACCACATTATTTTCGGACACCAAGGAATGGCGGAGAAAAAAACGTGTACCTTAATGGTGATGTCTTGGCAGAAGGCAAAGAATATTTTAAATTTGGTTCAGTTCAAGAATCTCCTGACCATACACATGTGGTATGGACCTATGATGACAAAGGATCAGAGTTCTATACAGCTAAAATTCGTAATTTTGAGACATTATCTGACTGTACGGACATAATTACTGATACATCTGGTCAAATTGTATGGGATGCTAGGTCTGAAGGTTTTTTCTATACTAAGATGGATAAAAACCACCGACCTTCAGAGCTCTATTATCACCAATTAAACACAGATCAATCACAAGATAAGCTTATTTTTCGTGAAGACAATCCAGGTTTTTTCTTAGATGTAAGCGGTTCTAAGCTTAATGATGTTATTTATATTAATATTCATGATCATGAAACATCCGAGATCTGGTTAATTCCTGCTGAGGCGCCTTTTACTGTTCCCCAATGTGTACGGAAACGACAAAAAGGTATTGAATATTTACTTACAGAGGGTGGTGATGTCTTTTATATTCTAACCAATTTAGATAATGCAAAAGATTTCAAAATTATGGTAGCGCCATATACATCTCCACAATCAGAAAATTGGTCTGAGTTTATCCCACATCAGCTTGGGTGCCTAATATTATCCCATGATGCTTATCAAGATTTTCTTGTCTGGATCGAACGTTTTGAGGGGCTTCCACGTATAAAAGTAATGGAACGTACCACTAAACAAGTTAATTCCATCGCTTTTACTGAAGAGGCTTATTCTTTAGGTCTGCAAGGAGTTGCAGAATATAACAGTCCAACTATTCGTTTTTCCTATTCGTCTATGACAACACCTGATCAAGTGTTTGATTATGAGATGAAAAATTGTAAACGAATGCTTTTAAAAACGCAAATAATTCCCTCTGGGCATAATAAAGATGCATATGTAACACGACGGATTACAGCAATAGCAGACGATGGTGAGAAGATTCCTATTTCACTTTTTTACCACAAAAACACTCTCCTTGATGGTGGTGCGCCTTGTCTGCTTTACGGTTATGGTGCTTATGGGATCTCTATTCCTGCCAGTTTCAATAGTAATGTACTTTCTCTAGTAAACAGAGGTTTTATTTACGCGATTGCTCATATTCGCGGAGGAAAAGAAAAGGGAGTAGAGTGGTATGAGAAAGGAAAGCATCTCTTTAAGCACAATACATTTACAGATTTTATTGCTTGTGGGCGTTACCTTGTAAACAATAAATTCACTTCTCACGACCGGCTGATTGCTCATGGTGGTTCAGCAGGGGGGATGTTGATGGGAGCCATTGCCAATATAGCTCCACAGGATTTTGCTGGGATCGTAGCAAATGTGCCTTTTGTTGATGTCTTAGCGACAATGTTAGATGCTTCATTGCCACTCACTCCTCCAGAATGGGCCGAATGGGGGAATCCTCTTGAATCAGAAGAAGATTATAAGCTTATTGCTTCCTATTCCCCTTACGATAATGTCAAAGCTCAAAACTATCCCCCTATACTTGTGATGGCAGGATTAACAGATCCTCGTGTAACTTACTGGGAGCCTGCAAAATGGGTGGCAAAATTACGAGACCTAAAAACAGACGATAATGCAATTTTATTACGTATTAATATGGATTCAGGGCACGCTGGTGCAGCTGGACGTTTTTCAAAGCTAGAAGAAGTTGCCTATATCTATGCATATATTCTAAAGATAGCAGGAAAAGACTTTTGCTAATCCATAATATTTTGGTATGAAAGTCTCCGATAATTTATTGGATTATAGGGACTTTCATACACTAAAAAATTATTGAGACAGTTTAAAATTCACATTCTTCATAAAGTTTCAAAACATAGTCCCAATTAATTAAATGGTCTACAAAGGCTTCGAGGTACTTCGGTCGAGTATTGCGATAATCAATGTAATAGGAATGTTCCCACACATCGACACCCAAAATAGGGTGAGCATTGTGAATTAAGGGATTTTCGCCATTAGGCGTTTTCATAATTTCAAGCTTGCCATCTTTAACAGCAACCCACGCCCATCCAGAACCAAATTGGGCACTAGCAGCAGCAATAAAATCAGCGCGGAATTTGTCGTAACCACCTAGATCAGCGTCAATAGCTTTTGCTAACTTTTCAGGAAGTTTTTGGCCACCACCATTTTTTTTCATCCAAAGCCAAAAGTGGTTATGATTGTAATACTGCGCTGCATTATTAAACAAACCAATATTTTTTCCAAAACTTTTTTTAACAATATCTTCAAGGCTTTCATTTTCTAAGCCTAACTCTTTCACAAAATTATTGGTGTTGGTAAGATAAGCGAGGTGATGCTTATCATGATGATATTCAAGCGTTTCGCGTGACATATAAGGCGAAAGGGCATCGTAATCATAAGGCAACGGGGGCAATTCAAAAGCCATTTAAAAATCTCCTCGATTCTAATTGTTAAGCTTATTTCATAAGCCTAATTTGCCATTTACCGCATTTAAAAGCAAATGTTGAATACCTAGTTTGTATGAAATAGTTTTAATGTCTCTCTTTTTGTAAAAGAAGCTTTTAGGAAATGTATATTCATCAATCAAAAAGGATATTGGTCTACATAAAGATTGCTTCTGAAGATTTTTTACATCTATGAGTGGGTAATAAATATCATTATCTTTTGAATAAAAAGTAAATGGAAATAGCTATTATTCCTTGTTTTTGTATCTCTATTTTTTCAAATACCATATAAAATGTTTTTAATTTTTGCAAAACTCTTCCAGTTTATGGGTGTATCATAATGTTTTCAACAGAATAATAAGTGTTATTTTTTAGGAAATATTTTTCAATGTGCTTGATTTTATTTTATGGTGCTACCCATGAATAATATAATGTAAAAATTAGTGGACATTACCATCTTTATGCTTAATGCAAGAGCACAGCAGCACTATCATACACTTACCGGTTGCCAATGTGGAGACAGTTTTTTTTAATTGAGCAAGATGGGATTTTAATATATCAAGAAAAGTAAATCATATGCAAATTTATTAGATACATGAGTAAACTGCAAGATTTTCATTTTCTGTTCCTAGAAAATCAATACAAAGAGCAAAATAATTGATGGATAAATGGTTCCTACTTATGTTAAAATCACAACTGTATATCAGTTTCTGCTACGAATTTGTATCGATGGCAATGCCATACAAGACTCAGAAATTTTATGATAAAAAAGTAAGGTCTTTGATTTTCAAATATTGCGTTCAATCACAGGAATCGCTATAAGGTGCAGGAGTCGCTATAAAGCGTGTTTTTTTGGGGTATAGCCAAGCGGTAAGGCACCGGTTTTTGGTACCGGCATTCCCTGGTTCGAATCCAGGTACCCCAGCCAATATTTAATTAAATCAATAGGTTATATAAAAGTTCGGGAATTTTGATTCCGTTGATTCTTTTAACTTATTTTCCACCTATCCCTAACTTTTTTGAAGTTTTTTGATTGCTTCTATTGCAAGTCGTTTTCTATTGGCTGTTTTGGTATAAAGGGATGCCATTTTATCTTCTGTCCAGCCAAAAAGCGCTTTCATTTGCGAAACTGTCGCACCAGCATTTGCTGCACGTGTTGCTGCTAATTTTCGCAATCCATGCGCTGATTTTTTAATACCTGCTGCATTACAAGCTTTACGAAACAGATTACCAAAACTTTCTTTGGTCAGTTTTTTACCTTCTTTACCGCAGATAAATGTTTCATCTCCAATAGGTCAAATTTTAAGTGTTTCTGCGAGTTCTGGCAAAATCGGGAGAAAAACATCTGTTTTAAATTGGCTCTTTTCTGTTTTTAAATGAATAATATTATCTGTTGTGATATCTTTTCAGCCGATACGAACGGCATCACCACGACGTAAACCTGTATACAAAAGGACGTCAATCCATACATGTTCATGCGTTCCTAGCATCCAGCGATGATAATATTTGTCAATATCTTCTTCTAACCATGGTATGAACCCTTCTGCGTTAAAGGATTTTGGCGGCTTTATATTAAAAGCAGGATTTCTATTTAAAAGGGCATTATCAACCGCCCAATTAAAGAGACCGTTTAAAGAGGTCAAAAAATGT
>NZ_JBHIPT010000093.1:0-28065 GCF_042196205.1 Bartonella sp. AP21QHHD
GCTTGTTGTGAAGTCTCAGTGAGTGCTGCAGCCTTAACTTTCTTTATCTCTTTACCTCCAGCATCAATACCATCGGTCGTTATTTTGGGGCCTCCAGAAATCACTAAGCCTGTTGCATCTAAGGTATTCGTCCCTGCTTTTAAGCTCGTTAATGTAACATCCTTAGCTAAATCAAATTTTACATTATTATCCTTATCGCCTTTTGTAATGTTAAGATTGGTACTGCCAGTAGAAAAATCTACTCCGCTATCCATAATGACTGTTTTAGCATTTTTACCGTCAACAGACAGTTTCCAACCATTTTTTCTTACGACATCTTCTAAGTCTTGCAATTGTCTTAGATTCACTGCGTCTGCATCTTCACTACCAGCCGCTACACCTGTAATTTGGCGCGTTTTTTTAGTATCAGCATCACCAACACTAACAGCACCTAATGTAGATTTCCAATAAGATACCTCATTCGTTGCAGGTCCCTGCAGCACAGAAGTATAACCCGGAACACCAGCAGCCCTATTGGCTACAGAATTGCTTCCTATAGCAACACCCCCTACTACCTTCACTTGCGATTTAAAGCCTAAAGCTGTACCGCTGTCCACCTCCACCCGTACAAAACGACCAACAGCAACCGCGTCATTCTTTAGTGCCACTATATCTGCACCAACAGCAACGGATCCACCTCTATGGATCTCAGATTTAGAACCTATGATAACAGATGCCGCTAGCTTTTTATCTCCTTCAGCTAATACCGCCTTCGCTTTATAACCAATAACAACACTGTCCACGGTTTTCGCATCAACATTTTCACCAAAGATGACATTACTTCCCGATACACCACGTTGCATTCCCTCTGTTGAACCACTCCGTAAGATATTAGACACATTAATAATATCTGTATTTTCATCATCCTGTACAAGCTGTTGGTTTAAAGAGCTATCAACCACAAATGACCGTGGACTGACGAGAGACTTTTTATATTGCCCTCCTGCATCTAGGGTTCTTGCCAATACATTTTTGCTATCCGCCATCAAAACATTCACGACAGGACTATAATCACTTACACCAGAGAGGGTTTTAGTTAAAAAATTTGCATAGTCATCGACAGCATTAATCTTTTCTAATCCCGCTTGATTGAGTGCTGTTAAATAATTGTCTTTTGAAACAGAAGAAGCATTCAAACCAGCAACAGAGATAATGCTTTGCGGATAAGAGACACCAGCACTGTTAACACCTTCGAGAAAGGTGTTTCTAAAATCAGGATTTGCTGAAAAAACAGGTGTAACATTCGATAAAAATGTAGCCGCTGTAGCCAATGAAAGAACTTTAACAAAAGAAAAACGAGAAAATTTTAAATCGCTCCCTACTAATTTTGTATATAATTTTTTCATAATGAACTCCCCAATGAAAAAATAACTATAACCACAAAAAAAACACATTTAAACGCTACAAAGTTCTCTGAAATTGGTTTTTCTAAATATATTCAAAAGCTTAATGACTGATTGAAAAGATAGAGAAGTTGATGTTTTGTAGTTAACGTGCTTTGTTCTCTTACCTTTCCTAAAAAGGTAAGTTTTCTTGTGGTGGTTGGTTTTTTTAATCTTTAAACCTGTTGGTTGTTTTTTGCAAGGGGTAGAATTGGTTTAGTATATTGTTTTTATAACTTCCTCCAGTAAAATTGAAATACATTTAAATATATACCTTTGTATTACTAGAAAGTTTTTTAATAGATTTTTAGAAAGTGGAAGATTTTTTAGATTTAAAAGTTAAAGCAGAAAATAATGGACTTATAATTTATGAAAAAACTCATTATCTTATTTTGAAATAAGAAGTTCATTTTGTTGAAATCGTCCGGTTTTTCTGTTTTTTAAACCTGTATTTATCGTTATAGCGCTTATCAATTTATATATATATGTATTTTTACATACGTAACAACAATTCACCCCTGCCTCATGAGACAGGGGTGAAAAGGAATTTTTTATGTATTTTGTTTATTATCAATTCAATGTCATATTGAATCCCGCACCTACACCCCAGTGACCTCCAGAAGTTGTTGCAGATATGTTAGAGCGGTATTTTCCATTTTCTGAGGTGTAACCTGCACCAAAGGCAAATGCAGACTGACTACGCCATAAACCAGTACCAAATCCAACGCTTAATTTTCCAGGTGTATCATTGTAGCGTAAGTTAGACACCGCAAGACCAATAGCCGCTGCTTGTCTTGCCTCTTTTTTCACACTCTCAATACTATAGTTTAAAACATCAAACTTCATATCTGTATATTGCTTAGCCCGATCAACAGCATCATCAATCGCATCAATCACAATATTATTAACCCGTTGATCTGTATACTGCTTGGATTCATCAAGAATAATCTTCATCTGTTCTTTAGTATAATCATGAAGTTGACCACCATTTACAGCCTCTTTCGAGCCTTTTTCAATTTTACCATCAGCGACATTATCAATCAGAACAGGTTCACTGGCATCCCCCCCCGCTAATGTGATTTTATTGGTTTTTTTGCCGTTTTCATCTCTATCATAACGAACAGCGTCCTCTTCAATGCCGTCAACTCTATTATTGATGTTATCAACTTTGGCATCAATATTGATAACTGTATCACCAATATCAGCAATCGTATTGGAAATGGTATCAACTCTGTTGGTAAGATGCTTCACATCTTTTTCGACACCAGTGACACGTTCATTGGTTTCCCAAAGTTGCCCACCATTAACCGCATCTTTCGAGCCTTTTTCAACTTTACCATCAGCTACATTGATAATTTTATTCGGCTTTCCATCGCGACCAGCATCATAGGCTTTTTCTTTATCATTCCACTTTAAAGCATCTGAATCGACCTTGTTGATGACATCATCAATACGGTTATTAATATTTGACATATTTTTATTGACGTCACCAAAAGCATCAGCGACATTATGGTGCTCTGTCTCAACAGTCGTACCATCAGCATTGACTTGAACAATCTTAAAAGTAGGATCTGTCCATTTGCCATTCTCATATTTAGCACCGCCACCGAAATAATTCGCAAGTTGGTTATTCATGGAATAAAGTTGGTTGCCCGTAATGGCATCTGTTGAACCTTGAGCAATCTCACCATCTAAAAGATACTTCAATTTGCTGTTTGTTTTCTGCCCATCTTTTTCATGACGTGCAACAAATGCTTCTTCCTCATCATCCCACAGTAAAGCATCTTTAGAGAAATTTTCAATTTTCTGATTAAACTCATTGGATACATTCGTTAAGCGTTGATTCACATCTTGAACATTATTATCAAGACCTGTTAAAGCATCACCAACATTGTAAAAATTAGCCTTCCCTACTTCACCACCTACAATAGCGGATAAAGTATATTTCAGCCCTTCAAAAGCACCGTTAATGAACTTTGCACCACCGCCAAAAAACTTTGCAATATCTGCTGATATTTTATTAATCTGACTACCATTGATTGCATCGTTGGAATTTTCAGAAATGCTACCATCTTTCACGTTATGAAGAGCAACTGGCCCGTCGTTTTTATTGCCACCTAAAGTCACACTACCATAATTAACATTACCATCGTCATTCTTATCGTAGAGAACCGCAGCAGCAGTTACTGTCTCAATATCTTTAGAAATCTTATCTATGCTTTTATCAAGTTGGTCTTTGTTAACAGCTTCATCACCATTCTCTGCCTCCCGCACGCCAGAAATTTTACGTCCTGAACCACCAACACCTGCAATATTGATCTCAGTACCCGCTGTATCCTTACCAATAGTGATAGGAGCAGAAACTCCGTCTTGCTTAACAAAACTATTTTTTACAACATCGGAAATCTTATTATCAATATTTGTGATAGAAGTATTGACACCATTAAAAGCATCAAAAATATTATGATATTCTTTATCCTGAATAAGGAAAGATGGCTCTATACCTTCGAGTACATCTGTACTGCCACCAAAATATTTCGAGGTATTTTCAGCAACTTTTGATAGATTATCAGTAACAGTTGTAACCTTCTCATTCGTAGCAAACAACTGTGAACCATTTACCGCTTCCGTTGATATTTGAGAAAGTTCTCCATCTTTCACGCCAGAAAGTGTACGATCCATGCCACCTTTATTTACAATGCTGATTTTCGTACCACCTTTTTCCTTACCAATGGTGATATCCCCTTCATTTTCCTCTTGCTTGACAAGGCTATTTTTTGTCGCATTGGAAATCTGATTAGAAATCTCCGTGATAGAATTATTGACACCCTCAAAAGCAGAACCAACATCATTATGTGTGTTGCCCTGTATCGTATAGGTTGGCGCTTTACCGTTAGCTATATCTGTATCACCACCAAAATACTTCGATATATTTGTACTTATACCGTCAAAGCCATTACCCAACTCACTAATCTTTTGGTTAGTTTTATAGAGCTGCGAACCATTTATTGCATCCGTTGAGTTAGCAGAAATATCGCCATCTAAAAGATACGTCAGCTTGCTGTTTGTCTTCTGTCCTTCTCCGTGAAGAGCAACAAATGCCCGCTCATTTTCACTCCACAACAAAGAATCTTTAGAAATACCATCAATTTTCTGAGTAAACTCATTAGCAACATGCGTCAAACGACTATTTACATTTTTGACATTCGCATCAAGCCCTGTCAATGCTGAGCCAACATCAGTATGTACCTTCTGTTCTACAGTGCCATCTGCAGAAACAGTAGATAAATTATATCTTGGTCCTAAAAAAGAACCATCTTGAAATACACTACCCCCGCCAAAAAACTTTGCAATATCTCCGGATATTGTATTAATCTGGCTACCATTGATAGCATCATGCGAACCTTCAGCAATTTTGCCATCTTTGACATTCAAAAGAGCAACTGGTCCTGTACTCTTACCGCCACCTAAAGTCACACTGTTATAGTTAACACTGCTATCATCATTCTTATCATAGAGAACTGCAAACGCACCACCCTCCTTAATATTGTTAATAGTATCAGTAATAGTTGCAATATGACCATCAAGTTGCTTTTTATTAACGGCTTCATCATCGTTTTCTGCAGCTTTTAAGCCTGCGATAGTCCGAGCTCCCTCACTGCCTGCAATATCAATTTTCGTACCACCTTTTTCCTTACCAATGGTGATATCTCCTTCATTTTCCTCTTGCTTGACAAGGCTATTTTTTGTCGCATTGGAAATCTGATTAGAAATCTCCGTGATAGAATTATTGACAGAACTAAAAGCAGAACCAACATCATTATGTGTGTTGCCCTGTATCGTATAGGTTGGCGCTTTACCGTTAGCTATATCTGTATCACCACCAAAATACTTCGATATATTTGTACTTATACCGTCAAAGCCATTACCCAACTTACTAATCTTTTGGTTAGTTTCATAGAGCTGCGAACCATTTACTGCATCCGTTGAATCTTCAGAAATGTCTCCATTCAAAAGAGAGGTAAGCTTGCTGTTTGTCTTCTGTCCTTCTCCGTGGAGAGCAACAAATGCCTGCTCATCATTACTCCACAACAAAGCGTCCCCTTTGACTTCTTGTGTAATATTCGTGATTTTTTCATTGACATCTTTTACTACATTCGTCAGATGCGTATTCACACTCTTCACATTTGCATCAAGACCAATCAAAGCTGAGCCAACGTCATGATAATTGGCTTTTGCCACCTGACCATCTTCAACAATAACAGATAAACTATAGTTTGGTCCTTTAAAAGCACCATTTTCGAACGAGGCACCACCACCAAAATAATTTGCTATATCTCCAGATATTTTATTAATTTGGTTCCCATTGATTGCATCATGCGANGGTTATCTACCCCACCTAAAGTTACGCTACCATAATTAACGGTACCGTTTTCTTTATCATAAAGAACTGCAGCAGCACTTGTAAGATTAATATCATTAGAAATCTTCTCGATACTTTTATCAAGCTGGTCTTTGTTAACAGCTTCATTACCATTTACAGCTGCCTTCACACCAGAAATTATCCTATTTTCACCAGATTTGTTTGCAACATTGATTTTAGTCCCACCTGTTGCTTTACCAACAGTGATAGTACCTTCATTTTCCTCCTGCTTAACAAGGCTATTTTTTGTCGCATTCGTAATCTGATTTTGTATATTCGTGATAGAATTATCAACAGTACTAAAAGCAGATTCAAAATCATTATGTGGCTTACCCTGAATAGTGTAAGTGGGAGCCTTACCGTTAGATACGTCTGCACCACCACCAAAATACTTTGATATATTTTTAGCAATTGTTGCCAGATTATTTGTAACAGTATTAACATTCTGATTAGTCGCAAAGAGCTGCGAACCATTCACTGCATCGGTTGAATTTTCAGTAATATCTCCATTGGCAAGAAATTTAATTTTGCTATTGGTTTTTCCGTCTCCATGCTGTGCTACAAATGCCTGCTCATCATTACTCCACAATAGAGAATCTTTAGAAACACCCTCAATTTTCTGAGTGAACTCATTAGCTACATGTGTTAAGCGGCTATTCACATTGTTGACATTGTCATCAAGTCCTGTCAACGCTGAGCCAACATCAGTATGTACCTTCTGTCCTACAGTACCATCTGCAGAAACAGTAGATAAATTATATCTTGGTCCTAAAAAAGAACCATCTTGAAATACAGTACCCCCGCCAAAAAACTTTGCAATATCTCCGGATACTGTATTAATTTGGTTCCCATTGATAGCATCATGCGAATCTTTAGCAATTTTGCCATCTTTGACATTCAAAAGAGCAACTGGTCCTGTACTCTTACCGCCACCTAAAGTTACACTGTTATAATTAACGGTTTCATCTGCATTTTTATCGTAGAGGACAGCAAAAGCATTCGCTTCCTGAATATTGAAAACCTCCTTGCCAAGATCAGTAACCGTAGCTGATATATTAGTAACCTTATCGTTAATATGGACAATATCCTTTTCAACATCTGTAACACGCTCATTCGTCTTCCAAAGCTGCCTACCATTAATTGCATCATACGACTCTTCAGTAATTTCACCATCTTTAACATTGTGCAGAGCTACCTGCCCACCAGTCTTACCGCCACCTAAAGTCACACCGTTATAATTAACACTGCTATCACCATTCTTATCGTAGAGAACTGCAAAAGCACCACCCTCCTTAATATTGTTAATAGTATCAGTAATAGTTGCAATTTCACCATCGAGTTGTTTTTTATTAACGGCTTCATTGTCTCTCTCTGCGGCCTTTACACCAGAAATACTACGGTCTCCCCCACTGCCTGCAACATCAATTTTCGTACCATCTTTTTCCTTACCAATGGTGATAAGTTTCTGTTCTTCATCCCATTTAACAAGACCATTTCCTGCTATTTGATTTTTTACTTCATTCAGCTGTGCAACATTAACCGCATCAGTCTCTGCACTCCCCGCTGCCACTCCATAAACTTGTTTATTACCAGCAAAAATACCGCTACCAGTCATACGCGGACCACCAGTAATCACGAAACCAAGGTCGCTTAATTGGGTTTTTCCTGC
Organism: Bartonella sp. AP21QHHD; assembly: GCF_042196205.1. Classification (NCBI taxonomy): domain Bacteria; kingdom Pseudomonadati; phylum Pseudomonadota; class Alphaproteobacteria; order Hyphomicrobiales; family Bartonellaceae; genus Bartonella; species Bartonella sp. AP21QHHD. The sequence continues at coordinate 7,514 of NZ_JBHIPT010000093.1, forward strand.
TTGTACACGTCCAACTGTAATGAAGTCATTCAAATCAAATTCTACTGTTTTATCATCTTTTCTTACAATTTTAATGTTCTTGTTTTCATAATTCTCAAGTTCAGCTCCAGCAAAATTGACTGTTTCACCAGGCAGAATATCCACAGCAGCTTCACCGTTAACAGATAACTTCCATCCCCCTGCTCCTTCTACGACAGCTCTCATAGCTTTCAACTGTGCCACATTGACGGCATCAGTATCTGCAGTACCAGCCGCCAACCCAGTAATCTGGCGTGTTATACTACCGTCAGCTTTTCCAACACTGATTGCACTTTTTGTACTTTTCCATGCACCATTGTTTTGTTGTGAATTTTTGTTACTTACAGGATCATAACCAGCAACATTATTAACAACACTGGCAACGGAAGCTCCACCCAAAGCAACTCCGTCTCCAGCAATCACCTGTGCATTTGGACCAATTGCAATCGAATACTTTGTTTGAGCTTGAGCAGCATAACCTATCGCAATCGTATCTTGATCCTTCGCTTCTGCGTTATTCCCCATAGCAATGCCGTGGATACCGGTTGCAAGTCCACCAATAGCAACTGCTAATTCTCCTGATGCACTTGCCTTATAGCCTAGAGCCAAACTACTTTTACCAGTCGCTTTTGTACTTGAACCAACTGAAACCGCATTTTGCGCGCCGGCTTTAGCGGCATAACCTATCGCAATCGCATCTTGACCACCTGTAGCCGCGCTGCTACCAAACGCAATACTATCAATGCCATCTGCCTTTGAAAGCCCACCTATAGCGATAGACGATCTTTTTACCGTTTCCGATCCAATCCCTATGGCAACACTTGCCGCTCCATTCGCAAGAGCAGAAACACCAAAAGCTTGTGCTCCTCCACTCTTTGCAGTTGCACCCGCACCAAATGCTGTTGAATAATTCCCTGTTGCAGCAGATCCACAACCGGTTGCAAAAGAATACACACCATAAGCCTCAGGCATAGCACTCGTGCTACCACCTGTAAGCTTCCCCATATAACCAGTGCTGCTGTTGCTCGTATTACTATCACCACTCCAAGTGACCTTATCAGTGGTCACGCCATAAGGATAACGACCAGAAAAATTTGTATTTTTGGTAAATCTATCATATTGCTGCTCTGCGGTTATTTGATTAGTACTAGCAATTGACTCCTGTTGCTTGCCACCACGACCAATGACATTATCCACACCACAGTAATTATCATCACCCGCAAAAATAATACTGCCATGGCTACCATGGTCATAAGACACACCAGAACCACTCGTGCTCATAGTTTTGTCACCCGTTATCGCGAGATTCGAAGCAACAACAGGAGAAACACTCGATAAGAGTGTGGCCATTGCCGCGCTGAGAGAAAAAGCTTTAATTAAATTTGGTGGGGAATATTTTTTTTTCATAAGAATCTCCTCCTACAGAGTTCAACATCATCACAACGCGTGAAAACACACATGGCAAACCCCTTAGTTTGCGCACTTCAAAAACCAATAAATCAAGAAAAACCCCTCCCATCGACACCGCTATTTATTACGGCACCGCCCTAAAATCTTTGTGACAACATCGAATCTAGAAAAGTCCCCAACCCTTTTAGCTAGAGGGATTCAAGCTAAAAAATAAATAAAAACACAAAACTTTGAAAATATACTGTTATCTCCATTCAAAAATACTGCGATTTATCTCTTAACAAAAATAGTTTCACTAAAGAGCAATTCTACTTTTCAAATAAAGCGCATCAGAAGAATGGCAAGAGTGTAAAAATTATTTTTTATAAATTTATAAAAATACTTCTCAATAACTTAGCTGTTCTTATAAGCACAAATTTATGATTTTTTAACTTATAGCATAATGTAATAATGACGATTATCATGATAATCTCACTTTTTGTTGCGAGGTAAACTGTTTCAATATATTATACATCTCTTTGAAAGAAATCTGTCTTAAATATAATGATGCACGCTCTGTAAAAAGTTTTAACGTGCTCATCTTATCATCTTCATAAAAAGACAAAAGCGCGCCTATAAATAGTCTTTCGTTCTTCTCTCTTATATATCTGTTACCCTTCTATAGGAACAAAACATCGTCATTGTATTTTCACTGTTGTCCGTATCTTTTCTTCAACCAACAAATATTTCAGGAATGGCACTATATTAGCTTCTTTTTGAAGAAATTTTGTTTGTATCACTACTCGTCATTCTTTTTATGAACCATTTTATCTTTAATCAGAGAAATACATTGATTTATAATGATAGTTTCTCGTTTTTCAGATCGAATAAGAGACTCGAAAATCGTGAGATTTTCACATTCCAAACTTGGTTATACAGCAGAAAATCAAAAAAGTTTTATTTTTTTTAAAGGCTGTTCATTCGTATCTTATGAAATTCTAGATGTGCTTTTCAGTTTCGATTTTACGCTTTAAATGTAATTTTAAAAGTGGCAAAGTGGCTTCGACTTCTTCTATATCATTGAGGTTTTGAATAAGCTCTTGCAATCTTCCATAAAGCTCTGCTGCTAATTCCGCAACATCTTCAGGAGAAAGTGTTATTTTTGCATCATGATAGGTCGTATAAACTAAATGTCCCAGCTTTTTCATCAGCCCAGTAGGAATCGCCTGCGGTTTAAAACCAGCTGCTTTTGCCTTTGCCATATCTGAAAACATCTCGCCATTTCCCGTTACTAGCCAATCTAATGAAACACCACAAATTTCTTGATATTTGGAGAGCGCAGAGGCTGTAGGCTCACTTATACCAGTTTCATAAGTTCCTATAGAGCCAGCAGTGATACCAAGATGTTCAGCAAACTGCTTACGCTCTGTAAAACCAAGAGCGTGACGCACTTTACGAAAACGTTTTGCCAACTCAGTTTTAGGTTTTGCTTCCGGACGAGCCAAAAAAAACACTCCAAAATCAATATAATTGTTGACTAAATAATTATATTGATTTACATCTATCATTACTGCCCCTTAAGAAGAGCAGTTATCACATACATAACCCCACAAAAACGGATGTTACAGCATCCATTCAAGCAGGAGCGAAAATTATGACAATTACAAAAATGCAATCGCCGTGGTATTTTTCTGAGCTGCGCCCCTGTAATATAACCTTGGAAAAACTCAAGCCTATCAGAGGCTATTTTCCAGAGTCAAAAACATTTGGACACAGGCCAATGAAAAAACTAAATGCGCCACTGCCAACTCTATCAGTTTGCATGCCAAGCCAATTCTTGCCAACTGCTTTCTCAAAAGTTGCAGTCATATTCTTTCAAAAGCAAAAAGCCTAATACGATTCTCTTCATTTCATGCTGTGTAATATACCACTGAAATCTTATTACAAAAATATGCTAATGCATTTCCCATAGGTTTTTATAAGGTAAAAAGTTTATCAATGTCTAAAAATCAATATAAAATAGGCAAAATAATTGGTATTCTACAAAAAACGAGATTATCACTCGTTATTAAAAAGTTAGACGTTTACAAACCCTGTTTGCTTATTTTATATATTAATGGCACTGATTTAGCTGTAACTGGCAATAGAGATTTCAGGGTGTTTGGTTTATCGTCAGAATACTCTTCCTCTACGCATATTAAAAGCCTTTTGGCAATGTATTTTAAATGCTATAAATTCTATAGTAAACACATTGCCATCCATATTTACAATTGGGCGCTTCAAAATCTTGGAGTAATAAAATCTTTAATAGGCTTTGATTTAAAAGCGCGTATTTTGCAGAAAATTGACAAAACCATGAGGTTCGTATACATGGCAATTCTAAGTGATGATAGTGGAGTGATACTTAAAAAAGCTGCATGGAAACCCGCAACGTTGAGGAATTAAGCATGACCTCTTTATGCGATAAAGAATTATCTGATACACTGGTTGGTCTTTATGACGACTATCAACGCGGTTTCGACATTGGAGAAGAACTTAAACTGTGCGTGGATTTGGCGTTATCTCTTGAATTGGAACTCAGTATTCACCGTTTAAGTGAAACAGATGCTGTTTTAAAAAAAGAGATTGTGCAAACCTTGCATCGTCGTAGAAATACTCATTCCAATGAAGATGAAATTGATACAATTTTTCATATGGATTTTGAAAAACAAAAATAATACAATACTCTCCCCATGTAATACGATATTCCCTCATCGCTTTACTTTCTGCTACGCTTAGACAAAAAACTTTCAAGAAGATTTAAAGTGTTACGTTTTCGTCTTCTTAACAACAGTGAGATGAATTAAAGAAACGCATCAATTCTTTTAGATCATTATCAAAAAATAGAGAGTATTCTCTAGCATACATCAATTTATGCTTTGTTCATTAAGCACCAACTTTTACATTTTCTCAACTCTCCTTTAAAAGCAAAATGTGAAATGTACTGCAGCGTAAATATTTATAAAATAGCGTATGTTGTCCACACTTAAATGTAATTTATTGTTTTTCATGTTTATAAAACAGCACTATGAGTATTCCAACAAACGCAACAATGCTTTGAAAAAAATATATCGATTGAGGTGATATTCTACTGTTATCGCTTGCCATAATGAGATAGACTCCGAGGATCAAGCATCCAGAGATACCATTAAAACTTGCCTGCAATCTTCCTTGGTATTCAGGATCACAAGAGAGTTGTGATAAAGAAATCGAAAGAGCCCAACTCGAAAGTCCAAATCCAATCATAAAGTAAACAGGAAAAACAACAAAATTGTGTGTATTAACAGATAGAATAGCAAGGCCAATAGCCATAAAAGCTAATAAAATGGCTAATGTTTTCCTTATGGATAAAACTTTACAAAGAAGTGGTGAAAAAAACGCACCTGTCAATACACCCATAGAATAAAGCACCTCAAATATTGCAAAGGTCCTGTTATCCGCATGTAAAACCTCTTGTATATAAGGAACGAGAATAACAGGAACGGTCATCAAAAGAGTCATAATAATCATCTGGCTTATATAAGGTACAACAAGAGCTGGATTCTGTTTAAAATAATGAAGGGATGCTGTATAATTTTCCCACCAATTTTGCTGGTTTTGTTTTTTAGATCTTCGGTTTTTAGGTACCTTCATTGCAAAATTAAACAAACCAGCAATGATAAAGAATATACCACCTATTAGAAGAGTTCCTTTTGTTCCTGCATAGGACAGTATAAATCCACTTAAGCCCATACCTACGATAGTGCCAAGTTCATAAACCATATCGATGGTTGCATTTGCATTGATGAGCTGTTCCTTCAGCACAATACTTTGAATTAAAGAAATAGCTGATGGCATATAAAAAGGGATAAAAATACCCAAAAGAGCAGATAAGACCATCAATTCAATTTCTATACCAAAATGCCAAAGCATTACCCAGCTTACAATTACCAAACCTCTCACAAGATTTGAAATAATAATCTGCGTTTTACGGTTATATTTATCTGCCAATATGCCAAAAATAGGCGCAAAAATAATGCTAGGCGTCCAAAGAAAAAGCATCATCAACGCTACACCACGGATTGAGCCCGTCTGATTGTAAGCGAGCCATGACAATGTAATATAATTTAGTCCACTTCCAAATGTAGCAAATAAGCCGCTCAAAGTAAAATAGAGAAAAGTTCTATTTTCAAATAAAGCAATGCGTTCCTTCAAATTTGAAGTGAACATAAATTATCCTCTAAAATGAATACCAGTCGATATGCATGATACATCCTGTTTAAAAACAGGCATTCTTACAATTTTTATTTTAGATCATTAAATTTAAGAAAGCAAAATTTCTTTTTTGAGGCTTTTACAATCTTTGTGCTGTTTTATGATTAATTCTTCTATGAAAACGGAACATTTATGGACAAAAACAAAATTAATATTTTATGTGCGTTTTATTCAGAAGCTACACCTTTATACATATGTGAAACAATTTTACGGTATGGAAGCTTCACTCACATTATTGTCCTTATTATTCTGTGCACTAAAATATGCTCGAGTATATTCCTCCATGTCGTTCTTCTATCACCACACTTCGTCTCTAAAAGAATAAACATACTATTATCCTCACAATAAATATTGCTAATTTTTCTACTCCCCTTCTCTAAATCTTTTAAAACAAGCCCATTACAGTTAGTTTTCTAATTAAAATATATAACGTGATATTTTTCCTGAGCAGTTAAATTATTGCAATCACATCTCTAAAGTTTCAGATTTAGAGTAAGAATACATAAAGGAGGATTTATCGTGGATAAATTGATTAATAAATGATTTTATTCATAATCAAAAAAACTTATCTATATGATGTCGTATTTGATGATGAATTAAAGAAACAGGAGTAGTTCCATCAATTGTTATAAACCGCTCATCTATTTCCGATAAAACTTTGTATACTTTGTAAATTTTTTCAATAAAAGAGAGTTTTTCTTCATATTTTAAGTTTAAACCATCCCTTTTCTGCAACCGTTCCAGTATAGTAATGGGCGGTAAATGAAGATAAAATGTAATATGAGGTCTTGGAATAGATTGATTTAATTTAACGACACTTTCAACAGAAAGCTCTCGAGCATAAAAATAAGCAAGACTAGAATAAACATATCGATCGCTAATTAATAAATTTTGCGATGACGTTAAGGAAGGTTCAATAATTTCAAGCGTATGTTTGCGTCTATCTGTCGCTGCTAAAAGTGCTAAAAGTAACGGATCAATTGCTTTTCCAGTATCTAAGTAATCTCTAATTTCTGGATTATTTCTATACCAATAACTGGGTTGAGAAGTTCTTATTATATGTTTTTCTGTTGAGTAATGGCGAGCAATTTCTTTGAAGACCACATGGAGTTATAAACTTTTTTATCAAGATACATTTTGTCTATATACTTTCCATAAGTTAAATTGTTTTATATCTGAAATCTCTTAATGTTTAATAAGGTGTTTTTTAACTCGTCTCTAAACAGAAAAACACAATACTCCCGCATTTTGTATAACTTATTAACTTTATGATAAATGGCGGTATATAGACTTAGTTTTAAGATAAGGTTATATTTTAGACAACTTAAAATGAGATTAAGTATTTGTAAAAAATATATTTTTTGATCACACTCCATAACCTGCCATTTTTTAACGAATTCTAGTAGAGTTTCTGAGGATTACTCCTATAGCGTCGTGTAAATGTATAGAAATGAGTTCGATCTCAGTATATTATTGTCCCTTAAGAGCTGGTACTGGATTGCACTACATAGAAATCTAATGAAATCAACTCTATCTTTTCTCAAACCACTGCCCTCGCTATAAGCATTTGATATTCAATTCCGTCAAAAAGCAGCAGAGCAATTCTTGGAAAACATCGCTGAGATATTGAAATATGCCTTGCAAAAGCGTTTAAATCAAATGTTTCACTATATTTTTCGGTATATTCATAAACTGAAATTAAGAATATTATAATAAGACCTCAAACAACGACGACGCCCAAATCAGCCGTAATAAAGCCTCCTAAAACTGAACCAATAATACCTCTCTATCAGACAGACTACCATGTAAAGGTTTTAATACAATACCTTAGCGCTAATGCCATAAATGTTTCTGATAGATAACGAAGTTTATTGTCACAACAACATCTAACAACGGTCAATAGAAAAACCTAAACCTTGAGTATAAATGGAGGAAATCTTAAGAGTGCAAACACAGCCCTCCCAAGAACATAGCTATACTGGTCATTTAGCGAAGAAACTCCTCATTGGAAAAGCACCTCACAAGAGATACAGTAAAAATACCAACCGCCTCCGCTCTCAGTTTCTCCAAAATTAGCTATCCCTATGATAAACGTTATCGTTCAAATCTGTATCATGCTTCTATCGAAAAAACTTGACATGCCTAACAACACATATATTAGCTTTTTGTAAAAATGTATAATGTATAGCATGTGTATTTAACATGGGGGGATAATGTGCACAAACAACTGATGTTTCGGTTTTATGGGCTTGTTGTCCTGCTGTATCTTTCTGATATGGTTTTATTTTTAAGTAATCTTTGGAATGCTTATCGCATAACATCCTCATCGGTTTTCCTGGGCGTAACCATGGCTTTGGGCACCCTTATGCCCTATCTTCTGAAAAAAAGCGGTCTTGTGCGCATTAAAGCCTCACTGCGGTTGGTCGATTTATACAAAAGGCGGATCATTATCTATAGCCTTCTTTTATTGATTGCTCTTTTCCATTACGCTGATTCCCCCTTTGGTTTTATCGCTGTCTCTATCTCTATCGGCTATCTCTCTTTGATTACCTTAAGCACACTCGAGACTTATAATACTAAACTAGCACTTAGTGGTTATATTAGCGCCCAAAAGGCTTCCCGCATTATGCAAACAGTGGTGCAAATTGGCGCATTTTTGGGAGCAGCACTAAGTGGTTATCTCTTAGAAGCGACCAGCCCTCGAGGGGCAGCGGCTGAAATCGGTTATAATGGTTTGATTGTGACACTTTGTGTATTTGACATCATTATAAGCCTTATAGCCGGATATATTATATTTTGCGATGAATACAACGCTACAGATACCACAGCACTTGCAACTGGTAAGAAGCCAGCACCTACACCGCAAGCGGATGGACTCTCCCGTGAACTTAAACTTTTATGCGTCTGCATAGGACTTATTGGCTTTCATATTTGCGCTTATAATACGCTGGCAACCATTCTTTTTCAGAGTGTGAAAAATTTTGGCTCTGAATACTATGGGCTTTGCAGTGCGGTTGCGGGCATGGGCGCTTTTTTGGCTGCTTTTATCAAAATCCCTCGTTTTGAATTTATTCTCCCAGCCCTTATATTGAGCGTAGCTGATCTTATTTTTAGCACCACACAATCGCCCTATTTGGCTGTGGTCTTTTGCTTTTTTATTGGCTTTTCAATGAATACCATGCGAATTAATGCCCGCAAACATACGATTGAAGCGACCAAAACAGAGGCTCAAGCAGAGCTGGTGGGAAGCTATAGCGGCATGCTTTATACTCTCTCCCAGTCGGCAGGTTATGTCATTCTTGGTCTTCTTACAAGCTCTGCCCTTATGGGTCCTCAAGCAGCTGTTTATCTTCTGCCCCTTATAGGGTTGATAATCTTTATTTATGTTCTTTTCCTTTTATTACAGCGGAACAAAGTATGAGAAAACCTATTCTTATTGTCGACCCTTTCTCCACGGGTGCCCTCTATGGCCCTGCTTTGCAAAAATTAGGCTATGCTTGTTATGGTCTTGTCTCTCAAGCAGCTCCTTTTTCACACTTTATGCTTTCTTATCAGGGAAAGGGCATGGCAGAAGCGAAGCTTCATAGTGTAGATGAGATAAAGAAACGTTTTCCTATCGGCACGATAGAGGCTGTAATAGCGGGTGCCGAAAGAGGTATCTATTGTGCAGAGCAATTGGCGGCTTATTATGGTTGTCTTGGGAATAACCCCTTGACTACCGATTGGCGACGGAAAAAAGCAGCGATGCAAAAACGTCTTTGTGAAAATGGTTTATCTTACATCCGATCAAAAATTCTTACAAAAAACGATTGTACTCTCGATGGCTTTGAAAGCCACAGCGGCTATGTGGTAAAGCCAAATGATTCTGCAGGGAGTGATGGTGTTTTGTTTTTCTCTAATCTTGAGGAAGTAGTAACGTGGGCCTCTGAAATCAACTGGAAGAAAAAAAATATTTTTGGCGCACCTAACGAGGCCTATTTGCTCCAAGAAAGATTGGAGGGAGAGGAATACATCGTCGATGCCGTTGTAAAGGGAGAGGCTATAAAAATATGTAGTTTGTCACGATATAAAAAAGGTATTCATAATGGAAGTACTTTTGTTTATGAAACGCTTGATGTGCTTGATTCTCAAGATCCCTCTTATGCCTCTCTTATCTCTTATGCAAAACAATGCATTCGCGCGCTGGGGATTGAATATGGACCTGCGCACGTGGAAATCATGCAAACAGCTCGTGGTCCAGTGATGATCGAAGTAGGAGCCCGCCTCCACGGAGGAATTGCACCCACCTTGTTCGCGCATTGCTATGAAGATGGTTTACTTGAAAGCTCCGTTAACCTTATTGCAGGCGTGTTTTCGCAAACCCCAAGTCGCTTTAAGAAAAAAGGGCGTATTATCTTCCTTATCAACGAGATCGACGGTCATATTATAAAAGATGTTAACGTATGGCGGCAAAAGCTTCATTCTTGGGAAAATGTGGTTCATTTTACGCTTTTTTTTAAAGAAAACGAGCCCCTCCCCCTAACCATCGATTTAAATACCTGCCCAGCTATTATAGCAATTTGGGGACACAATGATGATGAATTATCAGCTTTGGAGAGGATCATTCGTAGCAATTTCCTATAAAATACAACAATTGGGAGGAAAACATGGATTCAGCAGCGCAAATAATTGAAAATATAGACAAATATTAAAAATGGAAGCAGATCGTTTTTAAAGAATTCGATGCAACCATGAATAACACAATTAGACCTTTTCCCTGCCTATTCGGTGTAAATGGATACTCAAAAAATATGCTTAGATTTGGGTTCTACAACAAGCTGACCTCAAAAAATATAATGGAAGATCTGATAACTTATTGCGATAATTATAAAAGTTTTGGAAAGAACACATCTTTTGTTGCATTCGAGAAACCGACCCCATACAAAGTATCGAAGTTTATAGAGAAAAATTCTGGTCTACACTTAAAAATTTGCGAGATTTTGACAACCGAGAATGACCTAAGTATATACAAAAAATATGTACAATCGTCTATGGGAGTTCTGCTTTCATGGCGAACCTATGTTTATAGTTTGCAATATCCCGTCTCATATAAACAGAATTAAGTAAGTTCTATATTTATGTTAACTTTCCAGCTTAAGTGTTTTTTCTAAGTCTTCTCTCTACAGAACAAAATGTATTCTCGTTGTAGGAAAAAGGCCTGAACCTTTTGATATTATCACAAAATCTCCTTTTTTAAGAAAATATAGCAAACTCCAAAATAGAGAATGGACGCAATATTTTCTGCAAGGCAACACTATTGAATCCCTACCTTGCTCATATCATCTAATGAAACACGATAATGACTAAGTTTTCTAAAATTAAATTAAATAAAAATATTTATGATATATTAAAAATGATACTGCCAAAACAAGGCTCGATAGAGATTCAAAGGGATTTTCCAAAAAATACATAGCACTCCGTATAATGCAGTGTGTATGTATAAAACTTCTCAGGATGATCGTGTTAATAGCAATGTTTAGGGGGGCCTTTTTGGGAAAGATTGTACAGAAATTATGAGTATCTCTAGGAGAAAAAACGCTGATTTTTAGAACAGAGAGAAACATTGATTATAACAGTTTATTAGGCTAAACGCAGAATATTCTCCTAATAATGGATGGTTAAATTATAACGGGATAGGTTTTTGATAATCATAAAGAAAAAGGTAGAGAGCGTGTTTCTTTTAGTTAAGAAAGAGTGTTGCTCATTTTTTTCTAAAAGTAAGTAAATTCAAAGATAATTTTTTGTTCTTGTAGTGGTGAGAAAATAATTGTCGAAGTCAATGAAGGGGAGATTCCAATAGATTGTTACAAAGTTTAATAAAAGTTGGAATACTTAAAAATTCTTAGTTCCTATGATGATTTAAGAATACCAGATTAGGATACGGAGAATTCAAGAGCTCAAAACTTTGTGATAATATTGGTTTAGAATTACATCTTGTTCATTCAGACGAGATGAGCCAATTATTATATGTCACAGAGACATATGGGTGGAAAATTTTAAAAAAGCTTATCCAGAATCTGACTTAAAGGTTATTGGAACTTTAGTAGTAAGATTGGCTTGGTCTCATGTTTCTCAAAAATTAGCAACCAATCTTGTTGTGACTAGACTAAATTTGGAAGATCTGCTCACTGAGCGTTTTTATAATATTATTGAAATGATAAAAATATTAATATCTCTTCTTGTCTCGGACATGAAGCCGGTGCTATTTGTATTTATTATCCGTTGCACCATTGTCCGAAATATATTTTAAGTGGTTGTCACTTGAAATATGCCTTGGAAAATTATTTGGCAAGAGAGCGTACCTATATGTATTGGAAAGTAATTTCCTATTATTTGTCTCAATCTATGGGTACAACGCTGCCAAGTATAGAATTCATGCTGACAGATGACTTTCAAAAAATAAGTGCCTATAACGCATTTGAACTAAACTTTTATGAAAAACTGGAATTTAGTACCGAACCATATTCGACAATGGAGAAAATCATAAAATGGCTTGAGTCTCTGTTTAAGAGGGGGGAGGCTATTGCGTAATTCTGTTTTTCTTATGATTGTGATTGGTTGTTTGACGAGTTTTTGTGCTAGTGGTGTATTATCTATCGGCCTTTCTTTATTACAATTCCAAGATACAACTGGAGAAGCATCTGCTGCTTTAAATGTCGTTAATTTAATCGCAATTGGAATTGCTGGCTTATGTTTGGGAAACGTGTTGGTGCACTATCAAGGCTTTATAATTGGGTTTTATAGCCAAATTATTTGCGCTTGTTTATTGTCTTTCTTATTATTTATGAACAATCCGGTACTTATTTTATTTGTATTTTTTTTACTTGCTCTCTTGATGGGGGCTGATAACCCAAATAACAATAGTGCCTTGAATCAGCTGGTTCCAGCTCCCAAACAAAAAGCTGGAATTTTTGCATTTTACACTAGTTGCTGTCAGTTTTTTGTTATTATATCCCCATTGCTTATATATTTTATAATTGCGCATTTGGGGCACAAAATAGCCATAGCCTTTATTGTATTTATCTATCTTTTGAATGCCTGCTTATGGTTTCGTATAAAGTCTATACAACAACTAAACAGAGCAAAAGAGCTATTAAAAAAGCCATCTCAAAAAGCTTATGGAGTTGGGTTCAGGTGCCTTTGGCGGATTTCTGCGTTGCGTTTTTTAACGATTAATCGTATTTTGAATAATTCTCTCTATACGGGGCCTATTGTTTTATTGCCACTTGTTCTTGCTTCTATAACATCAGATAATATAAAATTTACAGCTATTCAAAATTCTATTTTTGCTTTGTCAGCACTGGGTTTTGTGATCAATGGTCTTATCTCATCTTATTATTTACGGAAATTTCCATCTTTAATTCGTTTTTTTGTATGGGGGGCACCGGCTTTTGCCGTGATCGCAATCTCTTTTGTTTTATATTTAAATTTTACTCAATATTCCCTTTATATTATGGGTTTTTTATTAGGTATTGGGCAATTTTATTTTAGGATATCGGGAATAACAATTGGACAAGCTATCACACCTAGTGAAAATTTAGCCGAGGTGATTTTGGCAGGCGACGCCAGTGTACGCATCATAACAGCTTTATTTTCTATTGTGCTTTTATATGCAGGAAATTTTTTTTCATTTTCTATATTATACATCCTATGTGTATTTATAGGCTTTTGCGCCCCTTTATTTATTTTGCACGGACTATCTATTTACATACAAAGCTTAAAGATAAAAGAAAGCGCCACATGAATGATATTCAATTATTACGTCAGCCTTTTTTTGATTATCGTATAGATAAAAATTTTGTACAAATATTCATGACATTAATTTTAAATAAGCACATTGCGTGAGAAAAGCTGAGGTGTTCGTTACCTCTCATGTGGATAAAACGCATTTAGCCCGTTAAGCAACGAAATTGCAAATAGCACTATGATCACCATTAATTCTAAAAGCTCTACCAGAAGTTAGTGATAATGGCAAAAATCCTTTAATGATATTTGAAGAGATCGTTTATGCTAGATCAGGTTATCTCAAGATCGAGAGGAGAGGAGCTTAAAAAGTGTAAAATTCATGGAAATTCAACAACAATTTCTAGTTGTACATAATGACAGGTATAGATTGGCGCGAACTGGTCAATTGCAACAGCAAAAAATCCTGCAAATGCTGAGCTTTTTAAACTATGTCATATCAAGCATATGAAAGTTCGTTTTAAATTAATGGCGGAGAGAGAGGGATTCGAACCCTCGATATGGTTTCCCATATACACGCGTTCCAGGCGTGCGCCTTCAACCACTCGGCCATCTCTCCAGAAGTTCGCACTATACCCAGAAAGAAATAACGTGCAAGTCTAAACTATACATTCAAAACCCAAAAAACAAATTCATTTATTAAAGTAAGAGCTTTTATCTGTTGAATAACAAGCACATCCCTTCTTTTTAAGAAAAAACTTTTTTCGTGGATAGGTTTGTAGAATACAATAATGAGAATAAAAAGATTGTCACCAGTTATAAACTTTCATGCTCATTTACGCACTTTCTGCTTCACAAAAAAATACTTCTCTTAAAATTAGCATACAGTCCATAGTTTTACACAACCAAATAATTAAAATCACTTACTTATACGTCATAGGAAGGGATGCTATGTGGGGGAAGAACATTTTAAGAGAGGATAAGCGGCTCTTATGCATTTTCTTAAATAGCACGAATTTTTGCAACATTGAGAGCTGTAAAATAGTGTGATGGTATCAGTTTTCTCTTTCATAGGATTACATAATAAGCCCTATTCTAAATCCTCTATTCAATTTCACACTTCTATATTTAGTTGATACTAAAGAAAATAAAATTCAGAAAAAAACTTTGCATTTTTAATTTAATATGTATGAATATATTTTATTTTCTAAAATGAAAAAATAGTCTCATTTTGATCAAATACAAAATCATAAAAATGCAAACCTGTTTTCATTTTTACCATATATTTTTAAATTCAGCGTTACAGTCTTCAAAATATCTAAAGTAGTCTCCATTATTTAAAAAAAATTACGTATTACTTCATACTTTTGATTATCGCATTCTTTAAGTGGGATATGGTCTCATAACAAAACAGAATACTCTAAAAATATATTTTCTTTCTCATCCACACGTTTGTTAAAAAACATCTCTTAAAGCTTGTCACATCTACCTCATACGGTGTCTATGAGTGGTATAAAATCTATTGGATAGCATCATCTTTTCTTAAATAAAAAGGAAAAGCCAAGTACGATCACGCTATTTATCCCCTAATGTTGCAACATCCCCTGCTATTTAAGAGAATGCATAAAAGGCATTTATTCTTTCCTAAAGTGTTTTTATCCATACATTACTCCTCCTTGTAATGTATAAAAGAATAATTTTTATTAATTTAATATAGAGAAATTTAAAACGAAAAAACCTTACGATATTTAGAGTTCTCATTATGTAAAACGATAAATTACCATTATAAATTAATATGTTGTTAATAATCGTCTTAAAGGATAATGTTTTACAGCACTAAAGATCTGATTACTCTGCAAAATGAGCTCGTTCTTTTCCCTTAATGTTCTTTATCACCTTATATCCTTGCTTAGAGCACGTACAGCTCGTGCAGTTTCACATTGTAATGCTTTTTGTGCTAAAATTTTCATATCTTCAAAACTATGAGTCTGTAAACACGCCTTTACTGGAGAAATATCGCAAGATATCATAGAAAGCTCATTAATTCCCAATCCAGTCAAAATCATTGCACCAAAAGGATCTCCAGCCATACCACCACATACACTAACCCAACACTTATGTTGTGCAGCTCCCTGAATAGTCTGATAAATCATACGCAAAACTGCTGGATCAAGGCTATCAGCTTCAGACACAAGGTATGGATTTTGCCGATCAACAGCCATTGTATACTGTGTTAGGTCATTGGTTCCAATTGAAAAAAAATCAACATGGGCGCTTAATACATCTGCCATAATGGCCGCTGCTGGAACTTCGATCATAATACCAAGTTTTAATTTTGGTGCATCAACATCGTTGCGGATTTCCTCTGCAATCTTTTTTATAGCGACAATCTCTGAAACAGACATGACCATCGGAAACACAATCCATAGATCTCCACCCTCTTTTGCCGCTCGATATAAAGCACGTAATTGAGGCACCAAAAGATCACGTCGACGTAACAAAAGCCGCGTTCCTCGAACACCTAAAAAAGGATTGTCCTCTTTAGATAAATGTAAATGCGTAACCTGTTTATCTCCACCAATATCAAGTGCACGAATAATTAATGGCTTATCTCCTACAGCTGTAATCATCGCCCGATATATATTAAATTGTAGCTCTTCATCCGGAATATATGGATTCTCTAAAAACAAAAATTCCGTGCGCATGAGTCCAACACCTTCAGCCCCTAAATCAAGCGCAACAGAAACCTGATTTGCGTAGTTGACATTAGCCATGATACGAATTCTTTGACCATCTGTCGTTTGCGCTGGTAATCTACATGCATTTATTTCACTGACACGTTTTTGCGCAACAGTATCAATATGCCTTTGAGCATCTTCAACGTCTTCAAGCGTAGGATTAAGGTAAATAAACCCGTTATCGCCATCAATAATAGCCTGAATATCAGACTGAATTGCTAAAATATCATCACCTGCAGCAACAACCATTGGAATACCAAGAGTACGCGCCAAAATAGCTGTATGAGATAATGGACCTCCCCATGCTGTTGCTAATCCTTTTACCCTTGTACAATCAAGTTGTGCTACATCAGAAGGAGAAAGGTCATTTGTAACCAGAATTACACCATGTGGAATATCATTTAAAAAGAACGATCTATAGGATGGATTGATTTCACCTAAAACACGTCGACCAACATCAACTAAATTAACAGCACGTGCTGCTAACAAAGGATTATCTACCTTAAAAAACATATCTGAAAATTGACGAACCGCTCTATCCCAAGACCAAGCGACACCATGACCTTCCGCTATAAAACGACAAGCTTGAGCTATTAAATTTTCATCTTCAAGCAAAACCATTTGCGCAGAAAAAATCGCAGCAGAATCTGCTCCCATACGCACTGTAATATCAGAAATCACAGATGCCATTTTATGTTTTGTTTTTGTAAGAGCATTTTCAAGACATGCTGCACCAGCTGCAAAATCAATTGGCTGATCTATTATGGAAATATCATTTTGCCTTAAAACAAAAATCTTACCAAATGCTAATCCTGAACTCGCTCCAACACCAGAAATGCCTTTTTGCATAGAGCGTGGATACCAACCATGAAAAGCCTTTGTTTGAGATTCCATTGCTCTCATCAGACATTTTTCACTAATACTCACTTTTTTTGCAATAGCAATGGCATCATTGAGAAGTTGTGCTCCTTCTGCAGCATCTGTAGAAAAAATCAGAACATCACCGTTTTTTACTCCTAATTGCAATAAACCAACCAAATTTTTCATTTCAACGGTATATTGACCATGGCGAACTCTGATGGAACTTTGAGCCTTTTTCGCAAAATCAACCCAAAGAGAAGCTGGTCGTGCATGAAGACCACTTGGATAATCTAAAGTCCATTCCTGACACACAGAAAGGTCACCAATAAAAGTTTTTTCTATCTTCATATTTTGGTCAAACAAAGTTGTAACAATTTGTTGTTTGTCCATAGTTGTTGCAAGTACTTCAAGCTGTTTTTTATCAAATAAAAGAGACGTCAATTTTTTACAAATTTCTCTATAGCGATCTGGACACGCTGCAATGGCAATAACCAAATATGCTTTCTTGCCATCCTGCCACTCAACACCAGCAGGAACCTGTATAACAGCAACAGCATCCTTGATAATTAAATCACGATTTTCAGCCATACCATGAGGAATGGCTATACCATTTCCAAGCCAAGTATTGGTTGTTTCTTCACGTGCAAGCATGCTTGCCAGATAACACTTATCAACTGCACCAACCTGCACAAGCAATTCAGCAGCAGCATAAATTGCATCATTTTTATGATCAAAAGCAGCTGCAAGTTGTACAGATCTTATAGACAAGATTTCACCATCAGCAAAATCTACATTCATTGCTTCTGCTTTCTCATATCTCATCATGAATTCAAATTGCCTCACATTTGAACACCAATATCTCTGACACATTCCTTTTCAAAGCTGCATTTCCCAAAATACAAGCTATAAATACCACCACAGCTTTATTTATATTTTACGGAATATAGCTAAGTGAGGTGCTTAAATACCTCAATATAACCGATAAAACAATTGGATATTATTATCTAGCGAAGTGCTTAAAACCATTATAAGCAAATCTACCTCTTACTCTTTTACTTTACAAAGACAAAACCCCATTTTCTACAGAACCAATCACCTGAAAAACTACGTTTTCGAAACGCTCTCATTATCCTAAGTTATTCAACATAACTTTTCATTATTTTTCCTACAAGAAAGCATCCTTCCCAATCATCCGTAACTTCAGCTAATATTTTGATTGATTCCTCAAAGTTTATTTAACCTATTATCCCTCTTTATAAACTCATTACATAATTACAAATTGCTCCATGCAACTTATCATCTTTAAAATTCCGTGCTGCCCATCTTATGATATCAAACCCTCGATATATAATATTTATATATTTTAAGCTACACCTTTACTTCAATCAATATCGCAAATACACAATACCCTCTGTCGCACATTTGCAAAGTACGAACATCCCCCCCCAAGCACCATCATCAATTACTAAAATAAAGAAAAACTCTACAAATAAGATAAATAAAGTAAAAAATGAAACGCAATGATTGCCTTAACCCTAGCTCTTATGCTTATTTACTTTCAACAATACACAATAATAGTGAAATCAGAAAAAATATTCTTGAAGGGCGCTGATTGCACGTTGGTTATTTTTATATCTTTAAACACCGTCCTCCTTAAAAATATAATTTCACTCTTGATTTACCGAAAATTCCTTAATGCACGTCACTTTCAAAGTAGTTTTGGCTGCCTTCTTATGGATTTTTTATCCCTATGTCTTTTTAAATGAATAGCCACACCTATCCACACTACCACCTAAAAACAGTATGACAACTCATCAATACCACAATGCCGATAAAAAGACCCATCTTTATCAAAATGATTACATAAAGAATGCTCTCATTAAATTTCTCATAATTTTCTGAAAACAAACTGCTTCTCTTATAAGAAATCACTAGACACTTCTTCATGCATAAAAAGAAAGTCTCTCTCACTATTATTATACAGAAATTTATCAACAAATTCTATCATAATATCAATATGTTCAGGACTAAATACTAACATAACATCGCACAAACTCTTTCCCTCATTGAGAAAAGCCATTTCCTCAATTGTACCTTTTTCGTATATCTTCTACATTTATTATAGTACCAACGCAAAAAGGGAAAGATAAGACTCTATCTTTCCCTTTTAATACTTATAAAACCACAACTATAATTCAATGAAATCCTGTTGATTGCTAGAGAGTGTTACAGATTACTCTGCTGCCTCCAGCATAGGAATGACTGAAACATAGGAACGATTACCCGCTTTGCGTTGAAAAGAAACCTTTCCATTTGATAATGCAAAAAGCGTATGATCTTTTCCAATACCAACATTGTTACCAGGATGCCAACGTGTACCACGCTGGCGAATAATAATATTTCCGGCAATAACGGTTTCACCACCAAATTTTTTAACGCCTAGACGTTTCGATTCTGAATCACGACCATTACGCGAGGAACCACCAGCTTTTTTATGTGCCATAGACGCTCTCCTTTAATCTTTCTTACTCTTTGATGCTACAGACGCTTTCTTCTGCGGCGCAGTCTTTTTTTCAACCGTTTTTTTAGCCGTCTTCTCAACAGAAGCAGCAGCTTTTGTTTCTTGTGGTGTAGTTTCTTCTTCTTTTATCGGTTTCGCAGCAACTTTTTTAGGTTTTGAACCACCCATTAAAATTTCTAAAACACGAAGCCTCGTAAATTCTTGACGATGGCCACGCGTGCGTTTAGAATTTTGACGACGGCGCTTCTTAAATGCGATAACCTTGCACCCACGTGCCTGTTCTAAAATCTCAGCTGTCACCAATGCATCAGCAACGACAGGGGTACCAATAACCGCATTACCTTCTTGCCCAACCATTAATATGTCATTGAATTCAACAACATCACCCGCATTTCCACTAACTTTTTCAACTTTTACCACTTGATTAGCAACAATGCGGTATTGCTTACCACCAGTTTTAATGACTGCGAACATTTTTTATCCTTCCGTTCACTCCAGCTCTTATTTAATTTCTGCCTTGAAATAAGGGAAAATAGGCTGCTTTTTATCAGTCGTAATAGATCCCAAAGAAGGATAAAACCTTCTTCAACACAAATATGCGCAGATTTCCCCACGCTTATATTTTGTATATATGAAGGAATTTCTATTCTCTGTCAATAAAGTCCCATAAAAAAGAAAAAAAGGTTGTACCAAAAACAATTGAAGGTTATCTACCCCTTATACACTCAAATAGTGCCGATTTTTGTTTCACTTTATTATGGAGAGATGGCTGAGTGGTTGAAAGCACCGCACTCGAAATGCGGCATAGGGGCAACTCTATCGGGGGTTCAAATCCCTCTCTCTCCGCCACAGTTTATAAAGCGATATTATTAAAACTGTCTTTAATCGTAGCTTTCCGGTTGTAGCTTGCCAGTGTAGCTTGTCATCGGTGTAGCTTGCCAGCGGGTTTTGTATAATTTGCCACTAGGTTTTGTACCAATTTATTTTTTTTCAAAGAGTTTTTAAGGTGT
>NZ_JBHIPT010000095.1:0-59547 GCF_042196205.1 Bartonella sp. AP21QHHD
AATAGAACCACGAAAGAGAACATCACCCAAGAGGGCTAAGCGCTCTTTTTCATTGAAATAAATAACATGACCAGGGGAATGTCCTGGGGTGTGAAAAACCTTAAACACATGTCCAGCAAAATGAACGCACTCACCATCTTCTAACCATTGGTCAGGAATACAGATGCAAGCATCAGTGATGCCATAATTTTTTGCGCTTTCGCTCACGGCATCCATCACAGGCTTATCATCGCGATGTGAACCGATAATTTTTACATTAAGCGCTTCTTTCACTTGCATTGCTGCTCCTACATGATCAAAATGACCATGTGTTATCCAAATAGCCTCAACGATAACACCATTCTTTTCGATTACGTCTTGAATTCGTGGCCAATCACCACCAGGATCAACGAGAACCCCCGTTTTACTTTCACTATCAAAAAGCAAAGTGCAATTTTGTTGGAATGTCGTAACTGGAATAATATGTATATTAAGACTACCCATAATATCCTTTTCAAAAATAACTTTTTTAAATTTATAAATAAAACTTTCTTTCCTTTAAGGTAAAGGTGCTGCTCGACAGCTTTATACAACTTATGTAAACTTGCATTTTGTGTAAACTAAATTTTTATCAAGGTTTTTTTAAGAATGAGCAATCACGTTCAAGTTTTGTGTGACGATGCCCCTCACCTTCTTGTGATTGATGACGATACACGTATTCGCAATCTTTTATTTCAGTTTCTCATTAAAAATGGATTTCGTGTTTCAGTTTCAGCTAATGCGAATGAAGCAAGACGACTGTTAGCAAGTTTAGATTTTGATCTTCTTATTGTTGATGTCATGATGCCTGGCGAAAACGGTATTGATCTCACTCATTCACTCCGCCAAACAAAAGATGTCCCTATCTTTATGTTAACAGCTTTATCAGAAATAGACAATCGTATCCGTGGATTAGAAGCAGGGGCAGATGATTATCTGGCTAAGCCGTTTGACCCTCGTGAACTTCTCCTTCGCATCAACGCCATTTTACGACGTGGTTTTCCCCCTCACCAACCTAAAATTGAGCAAATAGTTTTTGGTCCTTATATATTTTCAATTTCACGACGCGAACTCAAAAAAGGAGGAGAAATTATTAAATTAACAGATAAAGAACAAGAAATGATGGTCATGTTTGCCGAAAATGCAGGCGATACAATTCCGCGCCATAAATTCGCGACCGATGACAGCAATATAAGTGAACGTGCCATTGATGTGCAGATCAACCGCCTTCGTCGTAAGATCGAAAAAAACCCAGCACTGCCTATATGGCTCCAAACCGTGCGAGGAATAGGGTATAAACTCTCTATTGAATAGGCACAAGAATGATCAAACCTTTAAGATTTTTTCTTCGATGGTTAACGAAAAAAATGCCTAAACGGCTTTATGCTCGCTCTTTGATCATTATCATTGCTCCCATGGTGCTTCTGCAAACGGTCATTGCTTATGTCTTTATGGAACGCCATTGGCAAATGGTAACCGAGCGTCTTTCAACGGCTGTCGTGCATGATATTTCAGCCATTATTGATATTCTTGAAACATATCCCCAACAAGATAACTATGAAGATATCAAGCGTATTGCACAACAACGTATGGGATTAAATATTTCTATTCTATCTCCTACCTCCTTACCCCCTCCAGGACCTAAGCCATTTTTTGCAATTCTTGACTATTTTTTAAGTGAAGAAATCACCCGCCAAATTAACCGTCCCTTCTGGATCGATACCGTAGGAGATTCTGATCTTGTTGAAATCCGTATCCACCTTGGTCACAACATCTTACGCGTCTTTGCTCCACGCAGCCAAGCCTATGCTTCCAATACTGCTATTTTTTTAAGCTGGATGGTAGGAACAGCTCTTGTTTTATTGCTGATAGCAATTTACTTTTTACGCAATCAAATCAAACCGATTCAACAATTGGCTGAAGCAGCAGAAAGCTTTGGACGCGGTCGTCCTTTACCAAAAGGATTTCAACCACAAGGAGCTGATGAAGTCCGTCGTGCAGGCATCGCTTTTTTACGTATGCGAGAACGTATTGAACGCCAAATCGAACAACGCACCATGATGCTCTCAGGAGTAAGTCATGATTTAAGAACCATTCTTACACGTTTTAAACTTCAGCTAGCATTAGCAAATACTGGCTTTGATATTAAACCGCTTGAGCAAGATGTAAGTGACATGCAAAATATGTTAGAAGATTATCTTGCTTTTGCTCGTGGTGAAGGAAGTGAAAGTGTCAAGACTTTTGATTTAAATGCTCTTATGAAAAAATTCTCCGCCGATGCTCATCTTCACAAACGTCAATTTTCTTACACTATTGAAGGTCCTACAGAAATCCAAGTACGTCCCCGTGCTTTTACACGCTTGGTCAGCAATCTTGTATCAAATGCATTTTGTTACGGCACGACTGTTAAACTAACCGCTAACTCTCAACAAGAATCTTTTATATTGATAATCGATGATAATGGACCTGGAATTCATAAAAATATGCGCACAGAAGTTTTTAAGCCATTCTTTCGACTTGATAAAGCGCGAAATCAAGATGCAAGTGGAACAGGCCTTGGTCTTTCTATTGCTCAAGACATAGCACGCAGCCATGGTGGCAATATACAATTAGATGAGAGCCCACTCGGGGGATTGCGCGCTATTCTTGATATCCCCCTATGAGCAATATTTCAGCAAACCGTCTGTAAAAATAACAGACTGTATATTTTAGGCATTCCCTACAGTTTCAAACAAAGTGTACTGTAGTGCCTTGTAAGCACTTTCTCCCGACAAAGCAACCATCTGAAATGCAACATAATGGCTTTCACAGGCTTTAAGTGCATGTATCAACAATGTTTCAACCTGTATATGAGATGGATGCATCCCACCAGCCAAAAGAAGACCTTGTCGATAAATAACTGAATTATTCCTTTGCCAGTAATCAAAATGTCCCAACAACAACTTTTCATTAATTGCTAGCAATAAGCGCTGTATTTCAGCTGTTCGAGCATTTTTAATAGAGAGATCAAACGAACAAGCTAAATGAAGTGCTTCATGCTCTTCCATCCATGAAAAAGCAAGACGATAGTTTGCGCGTTTTCCTTCCACACAAACGCTAATTTCATCTTGTGCATCCCGCTCAAACGACCAATCATATTCACAGGCAATCTGTTCGATAAAGTCAACAGGGTGCTCTTTTCTTTCTGTGGCGCAAAATGCAAGCCTCATCACAATCCTCAATCATCTTAAAACATTGTCAACAGAATATAAACCGTCTAAACTGTAACAATATTTTGCTACAATCAGAACCTTTACACCAAACAAATACACATAAAAACATCGACAGTACACAAACACCCAGAACACAATCGCGCTGTTTAGGGCAACCTGATAGTCATAAAACGAATCATCAAGTCTTTTCAGTGTATTGATACAATTTCATAGCGCCAGCCCCCCTGATTCAAAAAAATGTACTTTACCCCCAAAAAAAATCAAAAATAAACAAATGCTCCGCTCTAACAGACTCAAGATTAAGCATTTTTTAGTTTCACGCATCATATTGAAAAATTGGGGATATTTTTTTGAAGATTCTTTTTTAAAACTATTTTACTTTTTTGTGTCTGCGTTTTTTTTTAATCATCTTTTTTTAAATCATCAAGGCGTCTTTTCAAATCAGCGTTATCAGCATGGATTTTCAGCACCATCTCCTTAAAAGTCTCAAACTCTTCGCGAGAAACAAGATCAAGTTTGTTTGCTATCTTTTCAGCCTGCACACGAAAAGCTGTTCCAGCTTCACGTCGTATGCCTTGCGCAACGTCAGCAGCATCCGTTGCTAATTTTGCTAATTCATCAAGAATACGATTTGATCCATTACGCATAACCTTTTTCCTTAAATTTTAATTATTGACGCACGCATTATAGCGTATTCTCATAACATTTAGATACTGTAATTTGTTCCTTTTACTCTATATTTTACATACTGTGCAGATTTTTCATAATGATTTTGTTTAAGATTTTTTAATATTCCTTTTATCACCATATTTTTTACCGCGATAAATCAGTGGAAATCTATCTCCCTTTCTGACTAGCCTCCCTACTGACTTGACCATTGTGTATTCATCTGTCATTTCTGACCATCAGAGTCACTTCATATTCATCTCGTATAATGTAAGATGCTTAACTCATGAACAATTTGTCTTGTCCAACCATTGCTTTTCCGTCTTTTCTTGATCCTGTTATTATCCAGCTAGGTCCCATAACACTTCATTGGTATGGACTTGGTTACGTGCTGGGTATTCTTTTTGCTTGGTGGTATGCGCAAAAATTATTAAAAAAAACATCTCTATGGTATAGAAACTATCCTCCTATGGATAAAGAAAAAATCGGAGATTTTGTTGTCTGGTCTGCCATAAGTGTTGTTGTCGGAGGGCGTTTAGGACAAGTTCTTGTATGGGATCCCATTTACTATTTTAACCATCCAAGTGCTATTATTGCCGTATGGGATGGGGGAATGTCCTTTCATGGCGGACTTATTGGTATTATCATTGCTATGATCTGGTTTGCCCGTAAAAATCGTATTAACATACGAGCCATGTTTGATATCATTGCTGCAGGTGCTCCTATTGGTATCGGCATTGTACGAATCTGCAACTTCATTAACCAAGAATTATGGGGTAATATTACTACACGTCCTTGGGCTGTTTGTTTTCCTCTCGATCCTTACTATTTACCGCGCCATCCAAGCCAGCTTTACGAAGCATTTATGGAAGGATTTCTTCTCTTCATCATCCTGTGTCTTCTTATTTTTGGGTTCAAAGCATTAAAACGTCCCGGTACTGTATCAGGAACATTTATTATAGGCTACGCAGTAACACGCAGCATTTCTGAAATTTACCGTGCGCCTCAAGAAGATCCAGAATGGTTTTCGACTCTTTTCCATTCTACTGGTTTTACCTATGGCATGGCTTTATCTCTTCCCATGCTTCTTGTAGGGTTTTATCTTCTTCTCCACGCCTTTAAATATAAACCGACAGAAAATGGCCAATCTCAAAGAAAAAATTAAAGAAATTATTGTCCTTAATGGACCAATCACTGTTAGCCAATATATGACGTTGGCACTCACCGATCCCCAATTTGGTTATTATCACACACAAACCCCTTTTGGACATGCTGGTGATTTCATTACAGCACCTGAAATAAGCCAATTATTTGGAGAGATGATTGGCATTTGGACTCTTGCAAGCTGGAAAGCTCAAGGGTGCCCTCACCCTTTTATTCTCGCTGAAATAGGTCCAGGACGAGGAACTTTGATGGATGACATTTTGCGAACTATCCAAAAGCTCTCTCAAACGGCATTTAATGCTGCTGAAATTTTTCTGATCGAAATAAGCAAAAAACTTGCAAAAGAACAAAAAAAACGCCTTTTCTCTTATCAAAAACAAATCCATAGCATTGAAAATTTTAATCAAATTCCTTCAAATCCTCTCTTCCTCATTGCTAATGAATTTCTCGATACACTCCCTATCAACCAATATATTAAAGTCAATGGAGAATGGAAAGAGCGCCGCATTACAGTCAATCAAAATGGAGATTTCATCTTTATTGCTGCCCCGCATAAACTTCCCTCTTCTTGTCTACAAACCTGTTGTTCTAAAGTGCCTGACGGAACAATTTTTGAACATGCCCCCTTACGGCATCAATTCATGCAACAAATCAGCCACCATTTAGTGCAAGTGACAGGTTCTGCTTTACTTATCGACTATGGTGCTTGTGAGCTTGCCTTTGGCGATACCCTGCAAGCACTCTCAAAACATAGATTTCGTGATGTTTTTGATGCCCCTGGTGAACATGATTTAACATCCCATGTTGATTTTTCTTTTTTAAAAAACATAGCTCTTGAACAAGGCTGTTTTGCTGAAATCTTAGAGCAAGGAGAATTTCTTTTTAAAATGGGGCTACTGGAGCGCGCAAACCAGCTTGGAGTTGGCAAAAGTGCTCCTTTGCAAGACAAAATCCGCCAAGACATCGAACGGCTCGCTAGTCCAGATCAGATGGGAAAATTATTTAAAGTTTTACATTTCAGTGATAAAAATATCTCCATACCTCCCCAATTTTAATGATCGGCGCTTTTGTCAATAAGCACATCATTATCTGAAATATTCATTGACAAATATGAACATCTCCATCCTCACTTTAAATAATCTCCATAAGGAACTTTTATGAAATCTATCCCTCATCCCATTCTTGCAAAAAATCTTTCTACTTTACACCCCCATGGAATAAAACATGGATTTTTTACACGTCAAGGTGGTGTTTCAAAAAATCTTTATCATAGTCTTAATGTTGGGAAAGGTTCAAATGATCAACTTGAATATATTGTACAGAATCGTCTTTTGATTGCCAATTATTTTTCTATTGAAGCGCAAAATTTAGTCACAGTTAATCAAATACACTCCTGTAACGTTGTCGTAGCTCATCAAGCAACTATCGGTGCACCTCCTCAAGCTGATGCTCTGGTTACAACCACCCCAGAACTCGTTATTGGGGTTCTTACAGCAGATTGCGGACCCATTCTGTTTGCTGATCCACAAGCTAGAGTCATCGCTGCAACTCATGCTGGCTGGCGTGGAAGCTTAAATGGAATTATCGAGAAAACAATTGCTGTTATGGAAAAACAAGGAGCCAAAAGACAATCAATAACAGCAGTCCTTGGACCTTGTATTGGCCCCTATCACTATGAAGTAACAAATGAATTTTACGACCAATTTATTGATTACCACAGCAAATACCAAAAATATTTTTTAAAAACAGACAAAATAAATCGCTTTTATTTTAATCTATGGGCATTTATTATAAACCAACTCAAAGAAGCAGGTGTTAATGCTTCTTGTGTAGAGCTTTGTACCTATCAAGATGAACAGCGTTTTTTCTCCTATCGCCGTGCAATACACCGCAACGAACCCGATTACGGACGGCAGATTTCTGCTATTATGCTGAAAAACAAAAGATGAGCCCCTTTATGCTTGAGAACAATACCAAAACTGCAAAACTAAACTTTTTACCCAAATGTAAAAATAAATCCCATTGTACTTTGCTTTTTTCACGAAATTATCTACCAGCCCATAAAATATGATAGCCTTCGCTATGATCATTTTCAATGTTTAGTTATAATGATTGAAGGCAAGATGATACTTCTTTTTATTACTCCCCTTCATTCATCTTAAATATGAAACATTCCCCATATTGAAAGTATTTTTATAAAGTAATAACCAAAAAGCTTAATCAATATGTATTTCTTTGCCGCATGGAGAAAAACTTTGCTCTAAAAGTAATAAACTTTTGGAAAAAGAGAAAACATACTGCATAGCTCTTTAATAATAATCGATAAAATTGTAAGGCTTTTGTAATTGTTCTCTTGCAATTTAATAAAAAGAAATTAAAAACCGTGTCGCATTCCCACCATGATGATTCAGAGGTTCTACTATGAAACTT
Source organism: Bartonella sp. AP21QHHD (assembly GCF_042196205.1). Lineage (NCBI taxonomy): Bacteria > Pseudomonadati > Pseudomonadota > Alphaproteobacteria > Hyphomicrobiales > Bartonellaceae > Bartonella > Bartonella sp. AP21QHHD. The sequence continues at coordinate 7,491 of NZ_JBHIPT010000095.1, forward strand.
TTCTGCGGAAATTCTAATCCACGCCTAGCTGAAGATGTTGCAAATTATTTGAACATCCCCTTAGGCAAAGCAACTGTAAAGCGCTTTGCTGATCAAGAAATTTTCGTAGAACTGCATGAAAATGTACGTGGACAAGATGTTTTTGTTTTGCAATCTACATCCTATCCCGCAAATGATCATTTGATGGAATTACTCATCATGATTGATGCCCTTCGTCGTTCTTCTGCGCGTCGTATTACAGCTGTTATCCCCTATTTTGGCTATGCCCGCCAAGATAGAAAACCAGGACCACGAACTCCTATTTCTGCAAAACTTGTTGCCAACCTCATTACTGAAGCAGGGGCCCATCGTGTTTTAACACTAGACCTTCATGCAGGACAAATTCAAGGTTTTTTTGATATCCCTACGGATAATCTCTATGCTGTTCCTGTCATTTCTCGCGATGTCAAAGTGCATTATTCTCTTGAAAATGTTATCGTTGTTTCACCTGATGTGGGTGGTGTGGTTCGCGCGCGCGCGCTTGCCAAGCGCTTGAACAGTTTGCTCGCTATTGTGGATAAACGTCGCGAAAGCCCCGGTGAATCAGAAGTTATGAATATCATTGGAGATGTATCGGGAAAAGATTGCCTTTTGCTTGATGATATTGTTGATTCAGGTGGAACTTTATGCAATGCAGCAAGTGCTCTGCTTAAACATGGTGCCAATAGTGTCACAGCTTATATCACGCACGGTGTTCTTTCTGGTAATGCAATCGAGCGAATTGCTAATTCAGAGATGAAAGAATTGGTTATTACAGATTCAATTATGCCAACACAAGCTATTGAGAAAACCCATAATATTCGTGTTTTGCCCATTGCCGACCTTATGGGAGAAGCAATAGCAAGGACAGCAGCAGAACAATCGGTTTCCAGCTTATTTGGTTAAAGTGGTTCCTTGGGGTCTCCCGGTGCTGTTTCAACACCAAGATCAGGAAAGGCAACAATACGTTGACCACTAAAATGCGTGTGAATAACAATAAGTCCACGCTCTTCAAAGTAGGTTAAAAGTCGGCGTGCACGGCTTAAAGAATGAGTCCCATAAAGACGTGCTAAAAATGCATCAGATGGACATGGCTTTCCCCCTAATGCGGCCTGTGCCACGTTCAAGAAGACTCCTTGAACATCTTCTTCCAAACTTTCTGATATCTGCAAAATATGTTTCCAATGTTCACTGACAGCCGTTTGTTCATCAACAAAAGCCTGAGCAATAGCCAATTTACGCCGAAATTGTGAAAGATTAAAAGGAACCTTTGACATCCCATGGATACGGCAACGAACTGAAAAATCTTGATAAAGCACCGCTGTTGAACGATAAAAAGCTTCAGAATCCTCAAGAATTTCCCGAATAATATGTTCTGCTTGCCCGTCACGCTCAACATCAGAAAGTTCAGGAAATAAACTTGGGTTTTCTTCTAACAACTCTTGTTTTTTATGCACGACCTCCTCTAACATCTCGTGCATTGACTTTTCCCTCATCGGCTCTCGTGTTTGTTTAAATGGCGTTAAAATTTCCTCTGGTGAAGCAGTAAAAACGAGCTCTTGCACATCATCCCGCTCTGTTGGAAGTGGCATTAATTTAGGGCTAGAAGAGCGTGCCAAAGTTTCAACAGAACCGATAATAATTGGTAAGGGACGTCGTGATAAAGCAGGGCCTAAAGCTATAAAATTTCCCCGTTCAAGATCTCTAAACATTTCCGCTTGGCGACGCTCCATCCCCAAAAGATCAGCGGCGCGCACCATATCAATATCTAAAAAAGTCCGCCCTATTAAAAAGTTTGAAGCTTCAGCCGCAACATTTTTGGCAAGCTTAGCCAAACGTTGTGTCGCAATAACACCAGCAAGACCACGTTTACGTCCTCGACACATCAGATTGGTCATAGCGCTCAAAGAAATTTTACGCGCTTCATCAGAAACTTCTCCTGCTGCAGTTGGAGCAAACAATTGTGCTTCATCGACAACGACAAGCATAGGATACCAATAATCACGTTCCACATCAAACAGTGCCCCAAGGAAAGCCCCTACAGCACGCATCTGTTGTTCAGTGTCCAAACCTTCAAGATTAAATACCACCGAAACCCGATGTTGTCGAATGCGATGCGCAATACGTGTCAATTCTAGTTCGCTCCGTTGAGCCTCTACAATAACATGACCAAATTTATCTGCCAAAGTTACAAAATCGCCTTCTGGATCAATTACACAATGCTGCACCCACTGAGCACTTTGCTCCAGAAGACGGCGTAAAAGATGTGATTTCCCTGAACCAGAATTACCTTGTACAAGAAGACGTGTCGCCAATAATTCTTCCAAATCAAGAAGTGCTGGCATCGATTTATGCAAAGCACGACTTTCTGACATCTCACCCAAGGCAATCTCAACCTTCATAACATCTCCAGTGTTTGATTTTGAACATATCAGTGCCAGCACATATTGGTTGATTCTCCATCCACACCGTAATTTGTAACATTTCCTCCTTTTTAACGGTAGAAATCATCGATTTTTCCCACAACTCTTGCATCTATGAATAGTTTGAACTATAGAACAAACTTCTGCGTAGACACCCTTGGAGGCAACGTAGAATGGAGTGATCGCTGTTGGTTAGCGCATATCTTCATATCCATGCAAAAACTATTACTGTTTTTGAAGGATCTCCAATCATGTAAAAAGGACTTAAATTATGAGCAAAAGCTACACTCTTAAGGCCGAAAAACGCGAGCGGGTTGGTAAGGGGTCCTCCCGTGAACTTCGCCGCAACGGTCTTATTCCTGCTGTCATTTATGGTGAAAAACAACCACCTTTGGCAATAACAGTTCCCTATAAAGAAATTTTCTACAAAATTCATGCTGGTGGCTTTCGCACCACCATTGCAACGATTATTCTTGACAAGCAAAAAATTATGGTTTTGCCAAAAGATTATCAATTAGATCCCGTGCGTGACTTTCCCCTCCATGTAGACTTTTTGCGCATTTCAGCAAAATCCGTTGTAGAAGTGAATATTCCTGTCCACTTCCTCAATGAAGATACGGCACCTGGACTTAAAAAGGGTGGTGTCCTCAATATTGTTCGGCACGAAATTGAATGTACAGCTCCAGCAAGTGCTATTCCTGAAGCTATTGAAATTGATCTCTCCAGCTACTCTATTGGTGATTCTATTCACATTTCAGCAGTGCAACTGCCAAAAGATGTGACTCCCATCATCCAAGATCGAGACTTTACCATTGCAACCATTGCAGCTCCTGCTGGCATGGATGTCAGCGATGAAACTTCTGAACAAGAAAATGATGAAGAAGACACACAAACTTCATAAAACTCAAAAGGCGGGAATTTTTCCGCCTTAATTTATGAGACATTACCCTTACTCATACTTTGACTGAAGATACACATGTGGCTTATTGCTGGTCTTGGCAATCCTGGTTTACAATATCAAAATAACCGCCATAATATCGGTTTTATGGCTGTTGATGCCATTTATCAGTCCTTCTCTTTTTCTCCATGGTCAAAGAAGTTTCAAGCAGAAATCTCCAATGGTTTCATAAATAATGAGAAAATTTTTCTTATAAAACCACAAACTTTCATGAATCTTTCTGGTCAAGCTATCGGTGAAGCTTTGCGATTTTATAAATTAGATTTAAAGAATTTGATCATCATTTATGATGAACTAGACCTGTCACCGGGGAAAGTTCGTATAAAAATTGGTGGAGGACATAATGGGCATAATGGCATTAAGTCTATTGATGCCCATTGTGGTACTGACTATTGTCGTATACGCATAGGAATTGGTCATCCTAGAAGCAAAGAACTTGTTCATCAACATGTCTTGGGGAATTTTACCAAATCTGATCAAGAATGGTTATCCCCTCTCTTAGAGACAATTGCAAAAAATATCGCTCTCCTTATAAAAGATGATAAATCCCTCTTTATGAATGAAGTTTCACAAACGATAAAACACAATCAGAACCATTAGCTTGCGTGCCCCTGTCGCGTGAAGAATATGAATAAGAACTCTTAAAAAAATCCTCTTATAAACTTTCTCAAAGGCAAAATCTGTTGGCAACGTGAGAAGCTAGAAAATAGAACAGAATACAAGCTTGTATACACCTTTGAAGAAGAAAGGCTTATATTCTCTTTTGAGAGAAAGAGAAGATTGAACAGCAAACACAGCTCTCTCCAATATTCTCCCCTAAATTAAAAAAAATCATTTGGCTGAATGGTCGACTGTAGCGGATCGTAACCATTTGATTGTTGACTATAAACTGTAGGAATACTCCTATTGTTTTGCAATACCACAACACGCGAACCAATGGGAACACGATCATAAAGATCGATAATATCTTGATTAAGCAAACGGATACACCCACTTGAAATAGCACGCCCAATTGACCACGATTCGTGTGAGCCATGAATACGGAAAAGTGTATCTTTCCCATTTTTGAACAAATAAAGTGCCCGCGCACCTAATGGATTATCGGGCCCTGGTGGCATTCCTTTCCCAAGATGACCATAACGTTCTGGTTCTCGAGCCATCATAGCTGCAGTAGGAGCCCAATTTGGCCACCGACGCTTGCGCTGTATAACCCCCTCACCTTCAAATGCTAGGCCTTCTTTACCGACACCAATCCCATAACGCAAAGCTTTTCCATTTTCACCAATAAGGTAAAGAAAACACTCTTGCGTATCTATAACCAATGTTCCAGGCGCATAAGATGTATAATAAATCACCTCTTGTCGCCAATATTTTGGATCAATTGTCGCAAGATCAACAGCAGGTAACGAATAGGTCTCATTCGTTACAGGACCATACAAAGCCTGTATTTCTGGTGGAATGTATCGAACTTGTTGAAAAGGTACCGATGACATATCTGACTGACGTGTAGCACATCCAGCCAAAGCCAAAAGTGCTGCAATTAAAAAGGCACAACGAGATAACACTCTTCTATTTTCTCCGATTAATTATTTATGCAGATTTGCATACCATGAAAAACTTAGCACAATATTAACATTAATTCGAAGTTTTCTTATCCTTGTAACTAAGGAGAACAATAAGGTAAGAAGAACTAAGGTAAAAAAGTAGATACCTATTACTTTAGACTTTTTTCTCACTTATCGCAAGACCAGGACTATAACTCTTCTGAAAATATGCTATAAAAAGGAAGCTTTATCTTGACCATAAAATTAATAGAAAAGAAAGACTCTCATGGGCTTTAAATGCGGTATTGTCGGATTACCTAATGTCGGGAAATCAACTCTTTTTAATGCATTAACAAAAACAGCCACTGCACAGGCTGCCAATTATCCTTTTTGTACCATTGAACCCAATACCGGAGAAGTTGCTGTTCCAGATTTACGAATGGAAAAAATTGCATCAATCGCTGGTTCAAAAGAAATGATTCCTACACGCATTAACTTCGTCGATATTGCGGGGCTTGTGCGAGGAGCTTCAAAAGGCGAAGGTTTAGGAAACAAGTTTTTAGCCAATATTCGCGAAGTCGATGCCATTGTCCACGTTTTACGCTGTTTTCAAAATGAAGATATTACCCATGTAGAGGGACGTATTGATCCTTTTTGTGATGCGACAACGGTTGAAACCGAACTCATGCTTGCGGATCTTGAAAGTCTTGAGAGACGAATCATACAAATCCGTAAACGAGCAACCGGAAAAGACAAAGAAGCTCTCACAATTTTACCTATTATGGAAAAAGCATTAAACATACTGCAACAGGGAAACCCTGTCCGGTTATTACTCAAAGATATTTCTTCCGATGAACACCACATTCTTAAGAGTTTGAATCTTTTAACCTCCAAGCCTGTACTTTATGTTTGTAATGTAAGCGAAAATGACGCCGCTCGTGGAAATAGCTTTACCCAAACAGTTGAAAAAATGGCAACAGAGCAAAATGCGCAAAGCATTATCATTTCTGCTTCTATCGAAGCGGAAATTACACAACTGAGTGATGCTGAAGCATCAGAATATCTCAATGCGCTAGGACTCTTTGAACCGAGTCTCAATCGCCTCATTCGCGCTGGTTACCATTTACTTGATCTCATTACTTACTTCACCTGTGGGCCTAAGGAAACACGAGCATGGACAATTACGCGTGGTACAAAAGCTCCCCAAGCAGCTGGTGTTATTCATTCAGATTTTGAGCGCGGTTTCATTCGTGCCCAAACCATCAGCTATAATGACTATATTGCTCTGGGTGGAGAAAGCGGTGCAAAGGAAGCAGGAAAAGCCCGCGATGAAGGAAAGGAATACATTGTGCAAGATGGCGATATCATGTTATTTAAACATAATACTTAAATCTTCACTCTGTCTTAATAGTTTATCTTGAAAACTTTGATAATAGCTCCTTGGAATCTTGTCGCAAAAATTCTCAAGAGCTTTTAGAACAAAAAAACTGTTGCTAGCATATGATTGTGATAGCAACAGCTTGGTCCATTAAAGAATAGAAATATAAAATTAGCGTGTCCAACGCCCTTCGTATTTAAATGTTGGAGCGTTCTTTAAAGAATCTTTTGTCGCATTTGTAATAAGTTTCCATTTACCATAATCATTTGTCATCTGGATTGTTTCTGGAGAAACGACCACATAACTCTCGCCTATGCCAAGAAAACCACCAACAGCAATAACAAATCCTGCAATATTATTTTCACGTAAAATAATATCTTTTACTTCACCAATATTTTCATCTTCTATATTATATACATTGGCGCCTATAAGACTGGAAGCAACAAAATCCGTTGCTAAAGGTGTCACATAACGCACAGACTTATCTATCCCCACCTGTACAATACCCGTCGAAGAGATCATTTCAGGTTTTGAAGGCACTTCAAAAGACTGAGCATAAGTACTAGAAACCATCAAAATTGACATAAGAGTAGTACATGCAATTTTTTTCATTTTAACATCTCCATTTTTACTTTGCTTTTACTTTATAAAACCTCAATGCATCATAAAAAGATTTGTTCCTTATGCTCTTTATACTCTATACTCTTTTGAGCCTTATCGCTTTACCCTTTTCTCTTTATTTCGTCTTTTATTTCTTTCTCTAATTCTTCTTCTAAACCACACCAAATACGATTTTTTAAAATATAAACAAACCCTGCAAAAATGATTAAAAATAAAATAACACGAAAACCGGTTTTTTTACGAATTTCCATATGAGGATCGGCAGCCCACATCAAAAAAGCAGAAACATCGCGCGCATAATGTTCAATGATTTCTGGGGTTCCATCTTCATAAGCAACCATACCATCACTCAAAGGAGGAGCCATAGTTAAAGAATTACCGGCAATAAAATAAGGATTATACCAATAACCATTCGCAATTTTTATCTCCTTCGGTGCCTTCTGATATCCTGTTAAAAGAGCTGTAATATAATCTGGACCAGCTGTATCATAATGAGTCAATGCATCAGTAATTAAAGCAGGAAACGGCAAAGATACCCCACGTGCACGTGCTATCAATGTCAAATCTGGAGGATAAGCACTATTCAAAATAAATCTTGCTTCTTCTTCATGTGAAAAGGGAGAAGGAAAACAATCCGTTGCAACCCCAGCACGTTTAAAAAATTTTCCTTCTCGATTAGGACCATCGCGCACTTCATATTGCCCCGCCAAAGCTTTGATCTGTTCTTGATCATACCCAAGATCTTTTAAATTGCGAAAAGCCACATATTTTAGCCCATGGCAGCTGGAACAAACTTGTCTATAAACCTTTAATCCGCGCCTCAATTGCGCCTTATCATAAAGCCCAAATGGACCTGAAAAACTCCATTCTTGTTTTTTAGGAACCTGTAAAGGAAAAGAAATAAATCCTTCTTCCTGATCAGAGGCATCACTCGCTAAACTCTGAGCAGAAAAACTCATAGCAACAATAACAACCAGCCCGACAAAAACATTTACCATAGTCTCTTTTTTTTCTGTTTTAAATCTTGCATAATTGAAGAAGGAAGAGAACAATTTTTTTCAAACGCTGGCAAAATCGGCAAAATAACCAAAAAAAATATAAAATAATAAACCGTAGCCAATTGTGTCCATAAAAGAATTTTGTCACTTATTTCTCTTGACCCCAACCAACCAAGAAAAACGACATCAATAACCAACGCCCAAAAGAAAATTTTATAAACAGGTCGATATCTTGCTGAACATATTTTAGAGCGGTCTAACCATGGCACAAAAATTAAAATGCAAATCGAACTGACGAATAAAACAAAGCCAACAAAGTTTGAAGAGAAAATACCGATATCAAAAGTTATAGCACGAAGCATCGCATAAAAAGGCAAAAAATACCATTCTGGAACCACACGAAGAGGTGCCTTTAAAGGATCTGCCACACTATAATTTTCAGCCTGCCCCATATAATCGGGCATATAAAACAAAAACCAGGCAAAGAAGATGAGAAAAACAGTAATAGCAAAAATATCTTTGATAAGCGCATAAGGCGAAAATGGAACTGTTTCCTTATCTGATTGTATAGCAAGACCCGTTGGATTGCCTTGCCCAACACAATGAATTGCCCAAATATGCAGCCCCACAAAAAGAAGCAAAATAAATGATAAAACATAATGGAAAACATAAAAACGATTCAACGTTGGTTGTCCTACGACATAACCACCCAGAAGTGTCTCATGCAACCATGTCCCCACCAAAGGTATCGTTTTTAAAAGCCCTGCAATCACTGAAGCCGCTGAAATAGACATCATCCCCCAAACAAGCACATAACCAAAAAATGCTATTGCCATCATGATGATATAAATAAAAATACCTGTAACCCATACCATTTCTCGCATATTTTTATAAGAACCATAATAAAGTCCACGTGCTAAATGGATATAAACAGCAATAAAAAAAAACGAAGAGCCTACACAATGCCATGGACGAAAAAGCCAACCAAACTGCCCTTCACGCCAAAATCGTTCACTAGTTTCAAAAGCCAAATGAATATCCGGAACATAATGCATAGCCAAGACAATACCAGTCAAAAGCTGTGATAAAAGCATAATGGTCAAAATACCGCCAAATGTATAAAAGTAATTAAGATTACGCGGAACAGGAAAAATCACAAATGCATTATAAAAAAAACGAGGAAGAGGAAAACGCTTATCAAACCAACGGGCAAGTGCATTTTTAGGACAATAAGGAGAAAACCTTGTCATAACCTTATCCTATTTTGAGCAAAGTATCAGAAAGAAATTGGTAAGGAGGAATAGCCAAATTATAGTTAGCTGGACCCGACCGCACTCTTCCAGCTGTATCATAAACAGACCCATGACATGGACACAACCACCCTCCAAATTTCCCAGATTGCCCAAGTGTTATACAGCCTAAATGCGTACAAAGATTAATGACGATAAGCCAATTTTCACGTCCTTTACCTGCTGAACGTGCAAAATCCGTCGCTTCTTTTTCACCTTCAAGATTAGGATTGCGCGCTTGACGATCTTTTAGAAGTCTCAATTCAGTAGCGCGCGCATCAGCAATTTCTTTTGCCGTACGATTTCGAATAACAACAGGCTGTCCTCGCCACTTTACCGTTACTGACATCCCCTCTTCAATACCAGAAAGATCAACCTCAACAGAGGAAGATGCCAAAACAGCTTCATCTGGACGCAACTGACGGATAAAAGGCCACACAACCGCTCCCATTCCAACTGCTCCTGCAACAGCTGTTACCAAAAACAGAAAATCCCGCCTCGTTTGCTCACCCATGGCCTTAACTTAAAGAGACACTTTGCTAAAACATTCTTTTACCATACCCTCTCCCATTGTACAATGCTTGATCACTCAGTTACCTCAACCATAAAAACATCCCCGTAAAAAACTCCTGCCATTTGTATGGTTTATACAAAAAACTGTTTTATAATGATAATTCATCGTTTTACAGAGTGAATGAAATCCCTAAACACCGTAAGGTTTTTTCATTTCAAACCTATTCATATTAATCAATCAAAATTACTCCCCCGCCCGTGAAAATCAGAGATAGCATGTAAATAAACACTTCTAAAGAAAGAAACATAGTCTTGTTATGACCATATCTCAGTAAACAAGTTGAGCTTATCGGTTATTTCTTTAACACATTTACAGCATCTCTCCCTCCCTCAATTCCAACTGGTTGCATGAGTATTTTTTTCGCTTCTGTTTTTGCATAAAAAGCATATTTTGTTGATTTTAATTAAAATTGATGATCTAACCTCATTAAATATCCCACTTTTCAACATAATGAGCCAATTCATTTCATGGATTGCTCAATAAAATGAAGTCCCTAATAGGGAGCTTCTCTCTGATCCCAAACAGACCTGTATACATAACTTTTTCCCTGAAATTTAAAGGGAATAAAAATGAACCGTAAAAAACATGTATTTCTCAAAGCATATTTTTCGAATAAATTGTGGTGCTTCTTTACAAAGTCGAAAGAAAAATCATATTATAGAGAACATGACACTTCATATAGCTCTTTTCCAACCTGATATTGCTGGTAATACTGGAACGATTTTACGTCTTAGCGCTTGCTTTGGTTTACATGTGCACATTATTGAACCTGCAGGCTTTAATCTGTCGGATCGTAATCTCAAACGCGCAGGATTGGATTATCTCGAATATGCTTCCTTAGAACGACACATTGATTGGCAACATTTTATAAGCTCCATGAAACACTTTAACCGCCGCCTGTTGCTTTTAAGTACAAAAGCAAAAACATGCTATACGCAGATATGCTATCAAAGAAATGATGTTTTACTTTTTGGTCGTGAAACAGCTGGCGTTCCCGATTATGTTCATGAAGCGGCCGATTACACATTAAAAATTCCCATGCAACCACAGGCACGCTCTCTAAATCTCGCCATGAGCGTAGCCATAACAACAGGAGAAGCATTACGCCAAATTGGTTATCATGAAAGAAACTGTAATCTATAAAAACATAAATTATCACGAAAAACAATAATACAACATATAAAGAACAGTTAGAGCGTATAATGCCTATCATTTTCCAACAATTAAGTGCTGGTAAAATAAACATTTCTTAGTGCCCATCACATCCATTTCATATCACCTCATATCACCACCTATGAATGATTAAATACTCCTCATAGTAAAAATCCAGTGAACATCCCCCTCTTTATGGTCATACAAGGTGCAAACCGCTACCACTATTCTCTTTATTCGTTCTCATTTTCGAGAATCCTTATCTTTGAGATGATTCATAAGAGACATTTTTCCTCTCTGTAATCATTTTTCCTCACTTGTGACGTGTAAGGCAATAACTTTGATTGATGTAATATGAACAGGTTTGAAATAACCTTACAATATTGTGAACTCTTATTTCACATAAATAATGATTATTATAAATTAATATGTTGACTTAAAAAATATAAACAACAGTGAATTTATAAACAGAAATATTATAAATCAATTTTTTCTAATAGTGCATGACGATCCATTAAAAATCCGCTTTCAATCCATATCATTTCTAGCTCTTTAAGCTTTTTTCCTAAAAGTACACCTTTTGTAAAACCTTTCTTTATTAAATCGTTACCATTAATAGGAAAAGTTGGAATTTGCCATTTTTGGGCAAATTGATAAAGCTTGACATAACCCTCTGCTTTTTGCAAAGCATCACTTTTTTCCAGATGATCAAGATGTGATGCAGCGACAGACAACGATAATTGATCTAAAACTGGCTGTCGTCCATGAAAATAAATCAGTTTTTGCACAAAATGATCAGAACAGTTTTGGTTTATTATTTCTAACTCTGCCCATTCTTTTAATCGCGTTGTTTCTTTAAGAGAAAAACGCAAGCGCTGTGCCATTTCATGAAGACGCATGGGATCAGGAGGAAGAAGGCTTTCTAGCCGTAACAATGGATCAACTTTCCAACCAAGATCCTGTTCTGTCTTCACCAATGCGTGAATTGCATCAATACCCCATCGTTCTGTTTCAGGAAAAATGAGTGCCAAAATTCTGCTTTGTCGCATCCATAAAAGAGCACGCGTTGGATCAAACGCCGCAAGAAGCTTTTTCATTTCTGCCCAAATACGTTCAGAAGAAAGTTTTTTTAAACCGTGTTTTAAACGAACACATGCCTTCAATCCTTGCACATCAGGTCGCCCTGCTCCATACCACGCAAAAAAGCGAAAAAACCGTAAAATACGCAAATAATCTTCGCCAATACGATCTTCTGCAACCCCAATAAAACGAACTGTTCGGCTAGCAATATCACTCAAACCTCCCACATCATCATAAAGGTTGCCAGCAGCATCACAATAAAGCGCATTTATCGTAAAATCTCGCCGTTCAGCATCTTTTTTCCAATCACGACCAAATGCCACTTTTGCATGACGACCATCTGTTTCAATATCGCAGCGAAGCGTTGTAACCTCATAAGAACATGAATGAGCAACTACTGTTATTGTACCAAAAGCAATCCCTGTAGGAATAGCTTTAAATCCTGCTTCTTCTACACGTGCAATAACCTGTTGCGGCAAACAGGTTGTTGCAATATCAATATCACTAATAGGCTGCCCTAGCAGTTGATTGCGCACTGCTCCCCCTACAATACGCGCCTCTTCCCCCTCCACAGACAAAACACGAAGAAGTGTTTGGATATCACTTTGTTGTAACCACGCAACCTGTTTGAAGTTCTGTCTTATATTCACCCTTTAACCTTTCAAAAAAGTTGTCTTCATTGCTTTAAAAAACTCTCTTCATAAAACAAATTTTTTAAGACATCCCTTATAAAGCACGTCTATTCTTCCAAAGAAACTTTTCTCTTCTATACGAATATGAAAAAAAACGGCATATGATACTTCATTTCTTCTCATTTTCTGTTACAAACAATAAGATATCCATTATCATGCAGAGAAAATTACCATTTTTGCGACAAACGCCTTAAGGAAGAAATATGAGTCAACATGATCCATCATCCAATTCTATAAAAAAGGTCAATATCAATCATGAAGCTCAAGTCATTATTGATGATATTGATACGGCACACAAAGAATTGGATATTTTACAAAAAGAAATTGACAAAGTTATTTTTGGGCAAAATCAGGTAATCGAATATGCTTTAATCGCTATTTTTGCTGGTGGTCACGCCCTTCTTGTCGGTGCTCCAGGACTTGCAAAAACACGTCTTGTTGAAACATTGGGAACAGTCTTAGGGCTTGATGAAAAACGCATCCAATTCACTCCTGACTTAATGCCATCGGATATTATTGGTTCTGAAATTATGGATTCCGATAAAGACGGTAAACGTTCTTTTCGATACATTCAAGGTCCTATTTTTACGCAACTTCTCATGGCCGATGAAATCAATCGTGCTTCCCCACGGACACAGTCAGCCCTTTTACAAGCTATGCAAGAATATCATGTTACTGTTGCAGGTAACCGTTATGATTTGCCACAACCTTTTCATGTTCTTGCAACGCAAAATCCTCTCGAACAAGAAGGGACCTATCCACTTCCTGAAGCACAACTGGATCGCTTTTTGATGCAAATCGATATTGACTATCCTGACCTCACAACAGAGCGACGGATTATTTTAGAAACAACAAAAGAAAAAAAATCAAATGCAAAACCAATTTTATCCGGCAAAAAATTGCAAAAAATTCAAAATATCGTTCGCAAAATGCCTCTTTCAGAAAGTGTGATCGAAGCTATTTTAAAAATTGTCCGCTCATCTCGCCCTCATAAAGACAATAGCCTTGCTAATACTTATGTTTCTTGGGGACCTGGTCCACGGGCATCACAAGCCCTTTCACTTTGTGTTCGCGCCCGTGCTCTTTATTATGGACGCTTAGCCCCTTCACTTGATGATGTTGAAGCATTGGCCTATCCTGTATTACAACACCGCATGGCTCTTAATTTTTCTGCCCGTGCTGAAGATATAACCGTAAAAGATATTATCAATAACCTTGTGAAAGATGCTCTTTGAATGGCACTTGGCAAAAAAGTTTTACAAAAGCCTCCATTGTCGCTGGCAAATGAACTGCATAAGGATACTGGCAAAATGCCATATTTCCTTTTACAAGCGCGTCATATCGCTAATACACTGATAACCGGATGGCACAGACAACGTAAAAGCGGTAATGGGGAAAACTTTTGGCAATTTCGTCCCTATATGGAAGGAGAATCCATTACCCGCATTGATTGGCGTCGCTCAGCGCGTGATGAAAATACGTATCTGCGCGAACACGAATGGCAAACGACACAAACCGTTTGGCTTTGTCCTGATCAGAGCGCATCAATGCATTACTGTTCGCGCTTTTCTAAAATCTCTAAAGGTAATCATGCCATTATTCTTACCCTTACCTTGGCATCCCTTCTTGCACGCAGTGGCGAACATATTGCTATTCCTAACTTAATGTCCCCCACAATGACATCCAATGTCGTAGAACGAATAGCCTTTGCTTTAGAAAATCATTCAGATGAAAATTTATTTCCGGATTTTTCAACGATTACACGCTTTTCACATGTCATTATAATGAGTGATTTTCTCGACTATCCTGAAAAAATCATCCAATATTTAACCGTTTTAACTACAAAACAAGTGACAGCGCATTTAATTGAAATTTCTGATCCCGCAGAAGAAAGCTTTCCCTACACAGGTCACACAGAATTTTTGGATCCCGAAACGAAAGAGAAACATGTTTCCACTAAAGCAGAAGATCTTCGTAAGAGCTATTGTAAACTATATCACGCAAGGCGACAAGAATTGGTAAATTTTTGCGCACGCCAAGGATGGTCTTATCACGTTAGTACAACAGATCAACCTTTAACAGAGACCATCTTTCATCTTGCAAATACAATGAGCGACTCTCCATTGCAAAAAAGGAGGGCACTTTGAGTTTTGCTGCTCCCTTTCTGTTACTAGGGCTTTTGTTCCTACCGGTCATTTGGTGGCTGTTGCGGATAACTCCTCCATCTCCGCGTAAAGAGCTTTTTCCCCCTTTTCGCTTCTTACCCAAACCAACTCATCAACAAGAAACAGCAAAACATACACCTTGGTGGTTGCTCTTGTTGCGTTTAACCATAGCGGCACTTGTTATCATAGCTCTAGCACGCCCCACTTGGAATCAAAAACCAATAAGCTTTTCCGGATCTCAACCCCTTGCACTCATTATTGATAATGGTTGGGTTTCTGTAAAAGAATGGAAACAGCGCATCTCTATCGCTGAAATGCTCCTTGCACAGGCAGAAAAACAGCAAAAAAATATTTATCTTGTTGCAACGGCTGAAAATAATATCTCCAATATAGAGCCCCAACCAGCCAAGATTATAAAACAGCATTTAATGCATTTGCAACCGCGTCCTTGGCCTGTCAACCGTGTGCATGCCTTCAAAAAACTCAGCGAAAGAACCAAAGGAAAACCTCTTGATATTGCTTATTTAAGTGATGGATTACAAACAAATGAAGATGAGCAAGCTTTTGCTCTTCTTGAAGAATTAAAACCTAGAAACTTCTTGTGGTATTTGACTGATATTTCCGATTTAACCGGCATAACATCCATAGAAAATAACAATGGAAACATGGGCGCGCGTATTATCCGCTCAACAACACACAGTAATACTCCCGCTATACTCAGCCTTTACGATTCAAATAATCAACTTCTCGGTCAATTTACGAACAAGTTCTCTGAAGGAGAAACAACAGCACTTGTTCCTTTTAATGTACCACTTGAACTACGCAATGATATCGCTTGGATAAAAATAAACAATCAAAACCATGCTGCTGCAACCTTCTTGGTAGATAGCCATAACAGGATAAGCCGTGTTGCTCTTCTCTCACCCGATACCAATGAAATGGCACAGCCTTTACTTGCTCCATTTTATTACATTATCAAAGCCTTACAAGGTCATACACAGCTTATAACAGCCGGTGGAAGAGAACTTTCAACGGATATTGATCATTTGCTTAAACAAAATCCATCTGTTTTGATTATGGGTGACATTGTTAACATACCCCCAAAAGCAGAAAAAAAACTTTCTGATTTTGTGAATAAAGGGGGAACACTCATCCGCTTTGCAGGAGAAAAACTCAGTAGCGCAGAACATTACGATAACCTTCTTCCGATACCACTGCGCCCAGGTCAACGTTCCCTTGGAAGTATTATGTCTTGGACAAAACCACAAAAGCTTGCCCCTTTTGCAAAAAATAGCTTTTTCTTTGGTCTTCCCTTTCCAGGAGATGTTACTGTCTCGCGCCAAATCCTCGCAGAACCAACCCCAGATCTTTTTGAAAAAACGTGGCTTAGCCTTTCGGATGGAACTCCTCTTGTTACCGCAGCAAAACGTGGTAAAGGAACCCTCATTCTCATTCATGTTGCTCCTGACCCAACATGGTCTAACCTTCCTCTTTCTGGCTTTTTTGCACAAATGCTGCAAAAATTAATCACATTAGGTTCTAACGAAAACACAAACCTAACACACAGAGAAAAAAGAACAGTGATACAAAACCCTTGGCGAACTATAGCCGTTGACGGACAATTACAAGTACCACCCTCTGATGTTGTTCCTTTGATCTTTGACTCTCAAAATCCACCCCATCCTTCCTACCATACTCCCCTAGGACTTTATGGTGCCAAAAACAATTTTTATGCACTCAATCTCTTAACTCATTCGTCGCACTTGATGAAACAATCATCATTGCCAACTTCTCTTAATAAAAGCCCTTTATCTTACGATACAAAAGAAAAAAATCTTATCGGTCCACTTTTAGGATTAGCCATCTTATTATTCGCCTTTGACAATTTTCTCATTTTATGGATGGGAGATATTTTTTCTTTCATGAAACGGCGTAATATGTTTCTCGTCCCCTTTATAAGTCTTATTGCCTTGTTTTCATATGATCCAACTCTTCATGCACAAACGAAAGAAAATCATCATGATAGTGTACAAGCTGCTGGCGCAACACATCTTGCCTATGTTATAACCAATAATCATGAAATTGATACAACGAGTAAAAGTGGTCTAGAAGCGTTAAGTCAATTTATCGCAGAGCGCACAATGCTTACCCTTGGCTCTGTTACAGCACTTGATCTCGATAAAGATGAACTCTCTTTTTATCCTCTTATTTACTGGCCAATTGATGTTAAGAGTCCTATACCAACCCCCAAAAGCCTTGAAAAAATAAATAACTTTATGAAACATGGGGGAACAATTTTATTTGACACGCGCGATCAGATAAAGAGCAATCTTAATCTTGAAGGAGACGCTACTCCAGAAACGCAAAGATTACGAGATATCTTAAAAGAGTTAAATATTCCATCCATTGAGCCAGCATCAACAGATCATGTTGTTGCACGTTCTTTTTATATTATGCCAGATTTTCCTGGTCTCTACCGTGGTTCACCTTTATGGGTTGAATCCTCATCAACAAACAAAAAAAATAAAAACTCTCTTGCCAACGGCGATAACGTAAGCTCCCTTCTCATCACCGCAAATAACTTTGCTGGGGCTTGGGCACTCGATGAAAAAGGGGCATGGAAATATCCCCTTGTTCCCAATGATCCAATGCAACGTCTATGGGCATTTCGTGCAGGTTTAAATATTGTCCTTTATGTGCTTACAGGAAACTATAAAGCGGATCAAGTGCATGTTCCAGCACTCTTGGAACGCTTTAAAAGAGAAAGAAGGCAATGATATCATTTTTCACTTTTCAGCCTTTTTTACCACTCTTTTGGATTCTGCTCTTAAGCGGAATATCGATTCTTTTTGTCGTTGTTGGTCTTGTTACGCAACGGCAAGGTTCTTTATTTCGTCTGATGGCATTAAGCGCCCTTATCCTTGCTTTGCTCAATCCAATGATCATAAAAGAACAGCGCGAACCACTGAAAAGCACAGTAGGCATTGTCATTGACCGCAGCAAAAGCCAATCATTTGGAACACGTACAAATGATAGTGATGAAGCGCGCAGGCAATTAGTCGAAACACTGGCGCATTATCCACAATTTGAACCACGCTTTATTGAAGCTGGGAAACTTGCTGATAATCAATATGCACCCTCAACGAATTTGTTTGAAGCTTTAACACAAGCATTATCTGATGTACCGTTCTCTCGTTATGCAGGAACCATTTTTATCACCGATGGACAAGTGCATGACATCCCTGACCTATCAGATCTTCATCATGAAGCACCTCTCAATGCCCTGATTACAGGATACTCAGATGAATTTGATCGCCAAATCAAGTTTATTTCTCCTCCACGCTTTGCCCTTGTCAACAAACCACAAACGCTCTCCATTTTGGTAGAAGATAAAGGCCCCGCCAAAAAAACAATATCACAGAAAGTAAATATTACACTAAGCGTCAATGGACAAGACATTGGCCATTATTCTGTAACTCCTGGCGTGATTTTTCAAACTGAAATTACCCTTCCTCATGCTGAAAAAAATATTATCCAAGTTATAACTGATCCACACAAAGGTGAACTAAGCTTGGAAAACAACCGCGCCATAACAATTATTGAAGGAATCAGAGAAAATTTACGCGTTCTTCTTATTTCAGGTGCTCCTTATAATGGAGAACGGACATGGCGAGACCTTTTGAAGGGTGACTCCAATATTGATCTTGTTCACTTTACTATTTTGCGTCCCCCCACCAAAGCAGATAATACGCCCTCAAGCCAATTATCCTTAGTGGTCTTTCCCACAAGAAAACTCTTTGTTGAAGAAATTAATAACTTTGATCTCATCATCCTTGATGGCTACCAGCACTCTACTGTTCTCCCCTTAATCTATTATGATTATATCGCCCAATATGTACAAAAGGGGGGTGCATTGTTGATGGTAACAGGACCTGAATTTACCCAAAAAAACTCACTTGCGAAAACACCTTTAATAAGCATTCTACCGGCATTGCCCAATGGAACTATTATTGAAAAACCTTTTCGCCCCACATTAACCAAAGAAGGTGAGCGCCATCCTGTCACAAGGGGTCTTGCAACACTTAACCTTCCCGCTTCTCAATGGGGGCAATGGTTGCGACAAATTGCTATTCAAAACATAAATAACGGAATCGCCCTCATGAAAGGAGCGGATGAACAACCACTTTTACTTCTCTCGCATGTTGATAAAGGACGTGTAGGTATGTTGCTTTCTGATGAAAGTTGGCTTTGGGCACGAGGTTTCGAAGGCGGTGGTCCTTATGCTGCTCTTTATCGTCGTATTGCCCATTGGCTCATGAAAGAACCAGAACTTGAGGAAGAAAAATTAAGTGCGACCAGCAGCCATCATCATTTAACAATTCGCCGCCAAACTCTAAAAGACCATCCAGAACCCGCTGAAATAATCTTTCCCTCTGGAAAAAAAGAAAATATTACTCTGACCAAAGAGAAAGAAGGCCTTTTTACTGCAACTGTGACCACTGATGAGACAGGAATTTTTAACATTAAAAATGGCGGTTTAACAATACTTTCTTCTGTAGGGATGCTCGATAATCTTGAGTTGTTTGACTTGATTTCAACACAAGAAAAACTAGCCCCCATTATTAAGCACACTGGTGGCTACATCGGACGTTTACACCCTGAAGGAAAAGAAAACATTCATCTTCCTCCATTTAAGCTGATTCAATCAAAAACAAGTCCGTCCTCTTCCCCAGCACATTCAATTGTTCTGAAAGAAGCAACAGAAACCCGTTTAATCAATACCTTTTATTTTTCGATATTTTCTGGTTTTTTTGCACTGCTTGCTTGCCTTTTACTGTTGAGCAGCATGTGGTATTATGAAGGCCGTTAAAAAGTCTGAGATTTCGTATAATAGTTTTAAAATTCAGCTTATCTTTTTACGTATTTACTTGTCTTTTGTAATTAGATAACGTATTGATTTATAACTCAAAATACAGTGGAATTCTCCTTATTTCCAATATCCTCATATTAAAACAATAAAAAACATTCTCTTGCGTATTATTAGAAGGGATGCTGTATGGATAGAAACCATTGAAGAAAAGAGTGAAATACCTCTTATGAATCCTCTTAAAGCAAAGCAAGGATTTTCATAAAATTGGGGGAAAATAGTATGATGTTTTTTATTTGCACCTTGTATAAGTGTAGAGATGGTAGTGTACAGTAAGCCCTATATAGTTCACAGAAGCTTTCAATTATAATATCGAGTACCATCGTGAAATTAGCTCAAACGCATTGAGAAGTGTTTTTTTTTACAAATATGTGAATCTACAACACAATGATATTTTATTAGGGATATTCTATTTGGAACATTCCGCTTGAGACATTCTTTTTTGCAAGCTAATTTTCATTTTACAATCTTTCTTGCCTTTAAGCACTAACTTATCTTATGTTTATTCTTTAAATCGTTTTTAATACTTTACGAGCTTTTATGTTTTATCTTGCCCATATATCGGATGTACATCTTTCCCCTCTCCCGCAACCTTCCCTTTTTGAACTTTCTGGGAAACGTCTTACCGGTTATCTGAACTGGCAAAAAAAACGTAAGAGTCAGATGGCAACAGATGTCCTAGAAACTTTAATAGATGCCTTGAACAAAACAAAACCTGATCACCTTGTGATCTCTGGTGATCTTGTAAATCTTGCTCTCGATAAAGAATTTGTACAAGCTCATCGTTGGCTACTTAACCTAGGAAAACCTCAAGATATTTCTTTGACATTTGGAAATCACGATGCCTATGTCCGCGGCGCTTTACAAAAAGCATGCACTCTCTTTAAACCTTGGATTACAGGTGACATCCCTCAAAAAAGTGCCTTTCCTTATATGCGCATTCGCAAAGATGTTGCCATCATAGCAGCTTCTTCAGCCATTGCGACATTGCCTTTTCAAGCTTCTGGCTATTTTGGTAAAATGCAAGCGCAAACTTTACCGCTCTTTTTAAAGGAAGCAGCACAGCGCAACCTTTTTCGTGTCGTCATGATTCACCACCCCCCCTTTCCAAAGGCAACGTCTTGGCATAAAAAACTACGGGATATAAAACGTTTTCTAGACATTATCAAATACCACGGTTGTGAGCTTATTCTTCACGGACATACTCATTTACCCACATTGAATTACATTGAAGGACCAATTAAAAAAATTCCTATTGTTGGTGTTCCTTCTGCATCACAAGCTTTTGGTGATAAAAAACCACCCGCAGGCTTTAATTTATTTTCCATTGAACGCTTACAAAATCAATGGCATTGCCAATTACAACGTTATAGCATTATCAACCCCAAAAACGAGATTGCATGTACTGAAACAATTAATCTTTAAACACCTTCATAGTTGCCAAAACAACCAAAAACGAAAATATTTTTATTTCACATCCCTTTGGAAATCATAATTCTTATTTCCCTTTTTCTCCTTAAAAGACAAAGTTTCACCTTCTCTGTTAATAGATCAATTTTTCTCAGAGAATTCCATCTGCTGCCCCACTTATGTAACGAGCTTTTTACAAACTTATCGGTTTTCTTCCTTCCCGCTCTAAAGGACGAAAATTCTACCACATCTGATTTATAAATAATTCAGATTCTTGTCTCACGGGTTCCAGCTGCTAATTGCGCATGTGATTTACTTCACAAAGCTCTACACATAAACCCTGCTTTGAATTTCATCATCCACTCCTCCAAAAGCATCTAATGCGTAAAATCCTTATAATATTACAATGATGATATTTTATAGAATAATAGAGAAGCTCATTCAGCTTCTATACCTGAAAATCAATGGCTAAAAAAGCCAAATAATAACTAAAGTATATAATTTAAATAACCCAACCTACTTGTGATTCATAAACAAATGATGTTGATTGATTTATCGTAAATAGATTTGAAATGATCCATTACTATTTCACTCGAAATTTATTATCGTACATTAAAAAATTAGGAAAATAATAGATTATATTTCGATAACAGACATAGGTAATAATGTTTTTTATGTCTCAATAAATTCCTAATTTTCTCTCTATTTTTTCCTATAAATCACTTTATAATACTCTTTATAATTATTTTATTATTGAATTATATTGCGGATGTAATTTTACGTTCTTTAGAGTTTTTTTGCGAGCTTTTTGTTATTAAATAAAATATTTTACGATACCGCAAAACAGAAAAGTTGATTGTATGAAAAATCTTTCAAATAAAATAAAATGCCATTAGCTTGCCAATTCACATGTTGGTTTAAAAAAGCATCTTTTAAAGCACCCAAACCCATTTCCCGACGGTACCTATGAATGATGTAATGTTAAGTCCATTTAGCAACACCATCTTCACGTTTATGGAAAAGCAAGCTAGTATCAAAATCTCACACTTTGCCACCCCCTAATGTAGCGACAGCCTTTAGCACTTAAAATGGTTCATAAGAAGCATTTTTATTCTTTCTTTAATGTTTTTATCTCACGACGCCCCCTCTTTTTGACGTGCAAAAGACATGGTTTTGATCGGTTCAATTAAAATGAGAAAATCTTATGACACTTGGGTCTCTCACTCAACATGACAAAAAGTAATTTATGTTTACAAATCAAAGTATTGTTCGAATAAAATAGTAGCTCTTTTGAGTAAAGGATATTTACTAGAACATATCTGAAAAATAAAAGCCTCATTCGAAAATGAGACTTTTGAAGTGTTTAATTCTGCAAAAAATTAAAATTTATAAGCTACACCCACACGAAAATCATTTGTCTTGTAGCCCATTTCAAATTTATCCTGTATGAACTTCTTTTTGCCAAAATCTGAATAACGATATTCTGCACGTACAATAATATTATCAGTCATTGCAAAATCAATACCACCTCCAAGGGTATAACCAATCATGGTCTTTTTTTCATCATGCAACCAATCAGAAAAATCAACTTCTCCATTTTTGCTATCAGCTACTGCCGCAAAAATATTCTGAAGCTGCGTATAAGCAATCCCTCCAGAAATATAAGGCATCATACGCTCAATCGCAAAACCAACTCTCACCCGTGTAGCACCAGCCCATTTTTGTTTTAAAGTATGACGTACAGCTTTAATAGGTGTTGTCGAATCCTCCTCATGCAAATCTCTTGTTAGACTTGTTTTTTCTACAAGTTTTGGTGTTTCTTCAGTTGGACTTTTTTTCGGTAGATTGACATCTTTAGAATCCTTTTTACCAAACCACATAATATCTGTATCAATACCTATAATAAAACTATTATCGATATCAATATTGGAACCTGCATAAACTCCCCCGATAAAACCAGAAAGTTTAGGTAAATTCTCCTTTCCAATTGGATTCCATATCCCTGTCTCATGTTTTAAATAACTTGCAGTTGTTTTACCTGAAAAGTTACCAATCTGTCCTCCAAGATAAAATCCTGTCCAAGACAAAGCAGGTGCTGGAATAACAGGAACAGGTTGTTCAGGAATAACGATATCCGACGCCTGTACTACAGAAATTGAAATTAAAGAAAATATAGATGTTGAGGCTAAATACTTTGTAATCATAATTGCTCCCCTAAAAGCTAATGTGATACATAAATAATGATAAATCGTTTCACAATTTTTTGAAAAAATCTATAGCAAAAATGACACAGTTAAAAAATTAAAATTAGTTTTAAATAAAGCTTAAATATTATTTATAATTCCCAGAAGCTATTAATCTATAGTAGCTTTTATAGCTTCATATTGATCATTATTACTTGGAATTATATAAATAATTATAATGTCAATTTTTTGAAAAAATGAGATAACGCTCATAAAAAATATGATTCACTAAATTAATCACTCACCGCTTTTTGTATAAAGAATGATACCTAGAATGGAGAATTTTTTCATCACACTTGAAAAAACAGTAGAGAACTTCACTCTAACCCTCTCAAGCGTCTATGAAATGAAAGACAAAAATTAATATATAAAAATGGAATTAATAATTTTTATTTATTCTTATAGAATTATTTTAATATTTCATGATTTTTGTAAAAACTGAACAGACCAATTGCCCAGTTTCTGCAATTAATTTTTCAACACGAAGCAAATCAGGTTCCCCAACACTATTCAACAAAAGGTCACTTAATCCAGGTGGCATGTCATTGGGATCAAGAGAATCATTTAAGCAAAGCCGTATAATTTGACTCAAATTTGTATAAAGACGATAGGCATAATGTAAATCAGCAATACATGACTGATTAAGAAAACTGTTTGGTAAGTGATCTAAAATATCCGCTGTCGTCGCTCCAATTTGAAACTCAATGACATGCGTAATAAGAGAAAATTGAGCAATAAACTCCAAATCCATAATGCCACCAGACATCGTTTTTAAATCCCATTGATTTTTTGGCGGCTTTTCTTTTGCAATCAAGGCACGCATTTCACATACTTCTTTTGCAACTTCCTTCTTATCACGAGAAATAGCAATAATTGCACACACTTCATTTTCTAGCTTTTGTAAAAAATCAGGGTCTCCTGCAATGCCTCGAGCCCTTGTTAAAGCAAGATATTCCCATATCCATGCTTCTTGGCGATAATACTTTTTAAAAAATGGAAAAGAAACAGCAATAGGTCCTTTATTGCCTAATGGCCGTAACCTTAAATCAACGACATAAAGAATACCTTGGCTTGTAAGAGTGGATAAAGCAGAAACGAGGCGCTGTGCTAAACGCGTATAATATTGAGAGATATAAAGAGGCTTTTCTCCATCAGATATTTCTGCATCATCATCGTGTTCATAAAGCAAAACGAGGTCAACATCGGAATCTGCTGTTAATTCGCGACTTCCAAGCTTCCCCATACCCAATATGCCAACACGCCCTCCTTTAATACGACCATGAAGACGAGAAAATTCCTCTTGAACGGTAGCAAATGTTTTTGTAATCATAAGATCAGCAAGCGCAGTAAAAGCAAAACCCGCTCTTTCTCCTGTAATTGTACCGTTTAAAATTCGAATACCAATCAAAAAACGTTGTTCATCTGCAAAAATCCTTAAATGGTCAAGAATTTCCTCATAAGAAAGAACATTTTCAAGAAAATATTCAAGCCGTTTTTCTAAGTACGTTTTGGTCGGTAATTCTGAAAGAATATTCGGATCTAACATTCCATCAAAAACATGGGATCTGCGTGTAATAATTTCTGCAAGACGTGGAGCAGCACCCATAATAAGGACAAGCATATCCAAAAGAGAAGGATTAGACTGCAAAAGACTAAAAAGCTGAATTCCTGAAGGTAAGCCCTGTAAAAAACCATCAAAACGCAACATCGCCTCATCAGCTCGTTTTGTCCCACCAAAAGCTTTCAAAAGAGCTGGTGTTAATTCCGTTAATCTCTCGCGTGCTTCGGCTGATTGCGTTGCTTTATAACGACCAAAATGGAGCGTGCGCATAATACGACAAATATCACTTGCTCTTTCGAAGCCTAAACGGCTTAACGTTATTAATGTCTCCGGATCATCTTCTTCACCGGTAAAAACTAAATTACCAATTTCTAAACCAAGTTCTTGCTCATTCTCAAACAGTGCAGCATAATGTTTTTCAACAATCTGAAGTGTTTTTAATAAATCACGGATAAAACTGCTACTGTCTTGATAACCCATTAAATAGGCAACACTCGTGAATTGAGCAGTATCATTTGGAAGAAGATGTGTTTGTTCATCGAAAAGCATTTGAATACGATGTTCCACATTTCGAAGAAAAGCATAACTTTTTATAAGGCTATTTCTCGTTTTCTCACTGATCCAACCAAGCGTGTGAAGTTCTGCTAACATTGCAACTGTCTGACGTCCACGTAATTGAGGAAAACGTCCACCAGCAATGAGCTGCTGTGTCTGAACAAAAAACTCAATCTCACGAATACCACCACGACCTAACTTTATATTATGCCCATAAGCTGCAATTTGACCGTAATTTTTATGCGCATGAATTTGACGTTTGATCGAATGAATATCAGCAATAGCAGCATAATCTAAATATTTCCGCCACACATAGGGAAAAAGCTCTTTGAGAAAGTTAAAACCTGCCCTCTTATCACCAGCAACTGGACGTGCTTTAATCATGGCTGCTCGTTCCCAATTTTGCCCACGCCCTTCGTAATAACGCAATGCAGTCCTTACTGGTAAGGCCAAAGGGGTTGAACCTGGATCTGGACGAAGACGAAAATCAAGACGAAAAACATATCCTTCCGCAGTGCGTTCTTGAATGATACGGATTAATCGGCGTACCATTTTAGAAAATACGTTAACACTTTCAGAAAGATTACCAATATGAGATGATGTTTCATCAATGAAAACAATAAGATCAATATCAGAAGAATAATTAAGTTCCCCTGCTCCTAACTTTCCCATCCCTAAAATAATTAAACCACAGTCTTTTTCTGGATTCTCACGGCTTAATAAATTGATCTTACCATGATCATGCGCTTCTCTTAATAGAAAACGTAGTGCTACACTTAATGCTGCTTCGCCCAAACGTGTCAACCAAGCACATGAAACTTCGTAAGTAAAAACACCACCCAAATCAGCTAAAGCAATAAGAACATGCGCTTCTCGTTTTTTGCGCCTTAAAGCAGCCATCAATGAAGTTTCATTTATAGCTTCATCTTTATCAATAGCTGTAATATCATCTATAATTTCGCTCAGCCTTGTTTCTATATCAACATTTAATAAAGCACTAAGATATGATGGGTTGGCAATTAAAACCTCACGCAAAAAAGGAGATAAGGTCATAACCGAACTGATAAAATCAATCTGCGTTCCACTCTCTGAAATGATGGAAACAAGCGATTCTAAACCTTCTTTCCTTGCTTGTTCTTCCATGTCTTTTAACCATTGGGAACCACTTTTATCGAGAGGACATAAAGGGAGAAGCTGTGTTTTTAAAAAAGCTTGTTTCATCTCTGCTCCCTTGAAAAGCATTTTGCTTTCCTTTCTATTGCTTTATACTTTTAAAATAGTTGTTACGTATGAAAGTGAAGAAAAATATCTTTAAGGAAATAACAAAACAGCCCTAAGCCCTGGATTTGCATTTTCAAGTAACAATTCACCCCCGTGAAGCTTCATAACCGCTTTTGCTATACTTAAACCAATCCCAAACCCAGGTTGTGTGCGGCTTTCTTCAAGACGAACAAATCGTTCTGTCACTTTTTCACGTTTATCCTCTGCTATTCCTGGTCCATTATCGCTCACAACAACTAATAAATGTTCATCACGATATTCCATTGATAAGCAAACCTTCGCTTGCCTTCCACCTTTAGGCGCATATTTAATTGCATTATCTATAAGATTAAAAATTGATTGTGCAACAAGCTCACGATTCAATTTTAGCTCTTTATCAAATATATCTCCCAACTGAAGTAAAACACCTGACTCTTCAGCAAAAGGTTCGTAAAGCTCAACAGCATCCTCAATAATCAGTTTCATATTCATCATTTCAAGATGTTCAATTGCACTGCTGGCCTCAATACGTGAAATCATTAAAATCGCATTGAACGTACAAATAAGTTGATCTGATTCTGCAATAACCCTATCAAGGACCTGACGATATTCAAGCTTTGTCTTATTTCCTGAAAGCGCTTCTTCAGCGCGATTTCTAAGACGCGTTAACGGCGTTTTCAGATCATGAGCAATATTATCTGATACTTGACGTAAACCAATATTTAACTCTTCAATGCGGTCTAACATAACATTAAGATTGGTTGACAATCGATCAAACTCATCCCCTACTCCAGAAACAGGTAAACGCCCACTGAAATCACCATCCATCAAGCGCTGTGATGCAGCCGTTACATGATCAATCCTTTGTAAAGCTCTCCTGCCAACAAAAAACCATATGAGTAAAGCGCCTCCAACCATTGCAGCAAGTGCAATGATCACAGCTTTGCGAATAACAACAGCAAAACGTTCTGGCTCATCCAAATCACGTCCTATAAGAATCTTCATAGCATTAGGTAAATCAACAATAACCGCCAAAGCGCGATGTTCACTTGTTTTGCCATGTTCTCCAAAACGGGAATACAAAAAAGAGGTAGAAATAAAACCACTCTGATTCAAAAGACCTAATTCAATACGTGCTACATTTCCTGCTAAAATACGCCCCATAGAATCTGTAACAAGATAAAGAAATGCTCCTGGTTGTCTTGAACGATAATCAATAGTGCGCATTAATAAGGATAATCCCCCATAATTATAAGCATTTTCAATATACTTTAATTCTTCATGTAAAGCCTGTTCAGTTTGCTCTGTTAACAATGAAGCAGAAAATGCCGTCATATAAATAGAAAGTCCTGTTGCCACCAATCCAAACAATAAAATGTAAAGTGCTGAAAGCCTTAGCGCCGTCGTGCGCATTATATTAATCAAACGATTCATGCTTTGTTATCTGGTACTTTCAGCATATATCCAGCTCCACGCACTGTATGGAGAAGGGGAACATCAAAATCTTTTTCAATTTTGGCTCTCAAACGAGAGATATGGACATCAATGACATTCGTTTGTGGATCAAAATGGTAATTCCAAACGTTTTCCAAAAGCATAGTGCGTGTAACAACCTGCCCCGCATAACGCATCAAATATTCAAGTAAACGAAACTCTCGTGGTTGCAATAGAATGTTTCTATCACCTCGTTTTACCGTATGTGCTAACCGATCAAGCTCAAGATTACCTACACAGTAAACAGTTTCTGCTTCTTTAGGATTTTTCCGCCGTTGTAAAACTTCAACACGCGCAAGAAGTTCAGAAAAAGCATAAGGCTTTGTCAAATAATCATCTCCCCCTGCACGCAGCCCCGTTACACGATCATTAACTTGCCCTAAAGCAGACAGAATAAGAACCGGTGTTTCATTGCCTTTAGCGCGCAATTCAGCAATAATAGAAAGACCATCACGATGCAAAAGCATTCGGTCAACAACCATAACGTCATAATTTTCCGTGGTTGCTAAAGCGTATCCCGTATCTCCATCATAAGCAACATCAACAGAATGCCCTACTTCCAAAAATGCTTTTTCGAGATAATGCCCCGTCTCATGATCATCTTCAATAACGAGTATCTTCATAAAACGTATCTCCATTATTTTATTATGTTGTAGGACAAATGTTTAATAAATATTTGTCCTACAACTAAAGCTTTATTTTTTGAAAATTGGAAGAGCAACAAAACGATTTTGATCATTTGTTCGCACTTGTAAGAGTATAGCCTTTCGTCCTAACTGCTGAGCATTTTTGATTGTGTTAATAATATCAGAGACTCGTTTAAC
The DNA here is from genome assembly GCF_042196205.1 of Bartonella sp. AP21QHHD. Classification (NCBI taxonomy): domain Bacteria; kingdom Pseudomonadati; phylum Pseudomonadota; class Alphaproteobacteria; order Hyphomicrobiales; family Bartonellaceae; genus Bartonella; species Bartonella sp. AP21QHHD. The sequence goes on from NZ_JBHIPT010000095.1 coordinate 36,657, forward strand.
TGGTTTATTATTTACTGTCACAATGATATCACCAGGGCGTATCCCTTTATCTGCAGCATCTGAATCGGTATCGACATCCGTTACGACAACCCCTACACCATCATCAGAAGGCATAACAATCAAACCATAATCTTCCAATGTTTCATCTAAATCACTCTGTCCATTTGAATATTTTGAAGTCTCTTTCTTACTTTCATCTTCAGACATTGAAGCGAGTTTAACCTTTATACTCTCCTCCTTACCTGATCTCCAAATCCCTATGGTTACCATTTCTCCTGGTTTAATATTTGCAATACGTTTCGCCAGCTCACGCGCATCAGCAACTTTTTCATTATTCACTGAAATAATTACATCACCCGCTTTAATACCAGCCTTTTCTGCCGGTCCTTTTAACGGATCAGTAACCAAAGCACCTTTGGCTTCTTTCAATCCTATTGAATCGGAAATCTCCTTTGTTACCGGCTGAATCTGAACACCTAACCAACCACGTTGAACTGAACCTTTTTCAATAAGTTGTTGTACAACCTGTTTTACAGTCGCTGCTGGAATAGCAAAAGCAATCCCAACATTTCCTCCAGAAGGAGAAAAAATTGCTGTATTAACCCCAACAACCTTTCCATTAAGATCAAACGTTGGACCACCAGAGTTTCCTCTATTAACAGCAGCATCAATCTGAATAAAATCATCGTACACACCAGTGCCAATATCACGTCCACGTGCAGAAACAATACCTGCTGTCACAGTTCCACCAAGACCAAATGGATTCCCAATGGCAACAACCCAATCCCCAACACGAAGCTTTGAATCATCACCAAAATCAACATAAGAAAATTTTCTTTTATCATTCACTTTTAATACGGCAAGGTCGGTTTTGGGGTCTTTCCCAATGAGCTTTGCGTTCAATTCTGTACCATCATCAAGAACAACAGTATAACTTGTTCCGTCAGAAATCACATGATCATTGGTCACAATGTAACCATCAGACGAAATAAAAAAACCCGATCCAAAAGCAACAGGACGGAGTCTCTGCGATTGGTGCGAAAATTTATTTTTAGGTTTATCAAAATCATAAAACTCTTTAAAAAATCTTTTTAAAGGATGCTGATCTGGTAATTGATCAAGTCCTGGACCACTAAAAAAGTTGCTAAAGAACCTATCTTCTTTCTTTTTATTGCTCTTTACTTGTACTGCTACAACGGCTGGTTTCACTTGAGCAACAATATCGGCAAATCCCTGTTGTTGCATTAACGAAGTAAATACAGAACTTGCATGAGCCTTTGTCATCCACAAGCTTGATGTACATCCACTAAAAAACAGTGCACTTTCCAATATCGCAGAAAAACTCACTGCGACAAATGTTTTAAAGAAAGCCTTTTTAACCATTTATTCTATGCTCCTATTCAATCATACCTTTATTTCAATTCCGATCACTTATAAAATACCAGACCTTACCGTTTTCTGTCTAAATTATTAAAGTTTTGTAAGGTTTCAGTATTCCCTAATATAATTACAATAAGATTGTCTGCTCATTGCAGATGATCTGATTTTTTTCTTTTATGTAACATTTTTTTTAATGCAATGACATTTTTGACTGTTCTTTTTCATTCACATAACTCATGATTATTTCGTTTGAAGTGGAAAAATATGATACTTACGCCAATGATAATAATGATCAAAGGCGAGAACCATAAAAACCAAGTTATCTTATTCAATGGTGGTTTCAAGAGAATAAATTCACCATATCGCTCAACAAGAAAGTCAGTGACTTGCTGATTACTATAGCCCATTTTTAGCCTTTCCCGAATTAAAAGCCGTAAATCACGTGCTAAAGCAGAATCTGAATCATCAATTGATTGATTTTGACAAACAGGACAACGTAAATGCGATGAAATATGGCGTGCTCGCGCTTCAAGAATCTTATTCTTTAAAATCTCATCCGGCTCTACTGCTATTGCTAATCGAAAAGGAAACGTTGCAATTAAAAAAAATACAATCCAAAGAATTTTTTTCATCTCAATGTCTTTTCCAAAAATTTAAAGCAAGCACTACCCTATTGTACATGCCAATGCGAAACCAATACCCCAAAAGAGAAAGACATCCCCCCATAGCCATCATGAATGCCCCTAACCAAATACATATTACATAAGGCTTCCACCATACGTGCACAACGAGACCCCGATTATCAATATGTCCCGGTACAATATATAGCTGTGATAAGCCATGATTTTTAAGACCAACTTCTGTTATTGATGTATTTTGGCTTGAATAAAATCGCTTTGAGGCTGTTACATGACCTACAATGTTTTTATTTTCATATATTTTAAAATAAAACTCCATTGTCGAATAATTCGAACCAACACCATCATACACTGCATCAAAATGAAGCGTTTTATCCGCTATCGTCACCCTATCCCCTACGTTCATGATTAAAATACGTTCTTGCCCAAAACTTGCTACGCAAACAATACCAAATAATGTAACGCCTAATCCCATATGTGCTATTGCTGCACCAAAAGTAGACCATGGCAATCCAAGAAATCTCTTAACGCGTACTGAAAAAGCTCTCTTGCCATATCCACTCTTTCCCCATAGATCCGCTAAACTGCCTAAAAAAACAAACGCTGAAAGCCCAATCCCTAAAACTGCAAAAATATCACGCACAGATGTCGCATAGAATATTATAAAACAGACGATACCAACCAATACAAAAACAAACCACAAGCGTTCAAAAACTGCAAGAAAATCACCGCGTTTCCATGCCATCATTGTCCCAAATGGAACAAACAACAACAGCAAAACCATTAGCGGTCCACAGGTAAGATTAAAAAAAGCAGCCCCTACAGAAATTTTTTGCCCTGTTAATATCTCAATAAAATAAGGATAAAGCGTACCAATCAATACTGTTGCTGTTATTGTTGTCAGTAACAAGTTATTTAAAACAATAAACCCTTCACGTGAAATTGGTTGAAAAAATCTTTCTGTTTTTAAAATAGGGGTACGCAAAGCAAAAAGAAGAAAAGCAGCTCCCGTAAAAAAAAATAAAAGAGCAAGAATTGCTTGCCCGCGTGCTGGATCAACAGCAAAACTATGAACAGAAACTAAAAGCCCAGAACGCACAAGAAAAGTTCCCATCAGAGAAAGGGAAAAAGTAAGCAGCGCTAAAAACAGAGTCCAACTTTTCAATATTTCTCGTTTTTCGAGAACAAGAGCAGAATGTAAAAGAGCCGTTCCTGAAAGCCACGGCATAAACGAAACATTTTCAACAGGATCCCAAAACCAATACCCCCCCCATCCTAGCTCATAATAAGCCCAATAAGAGCCAACCATAATACCCAATGTCAAAAAACACCAAGCAAGTAAAAGCCACGGACGAATCCCACGCGCCCAAATTCTATCAACCTGTCCCATAATCAATGCCGCAACGGCAAAAGAAAAACAAAGTGAAAAACCGACATAACCTAAATAAAGTAGCGGTGGATGAATTGCTAATGCGATATCTTGTAAAAGAGGATTGAGACCATTTCCCTGCAATGCTGGTGGATTCACGCGTAAAAATGGATTGGATACAAAAAGAATAAATAAAAGAAAAGCAGTTGTAATCCAACTTTGGCAAATTAAAACAAGCGTCTTAAAATCTTCTGGCAAATGTTGGCTAAAAAAAGCCATCAATGCGCTAAAAAAAGCAAGACTTAAAACCCATAACAACATAGAGCCTTCGTGGTTGCCCCAAACACCTGTAATTTTATAGAGCATCGGTTTTTCTGAATGAGAATTCTCAACAACGTTCAAAACAGAAAAATCAGATACGACATAAGCATAAATTATCACTAAAAAAGATAAAAGCAGTAATGTAAAAGTGATATATGTTAGAGGAACAACTGTTTGCATTAACAAACGCTCTCTCCACCAAAAACCTAAAGCAGGTAAAAATGCCCCTAATAAGCTTACTGAAAATGCTGCAGCTAAAAAAATATGACCCAGTTCGACAAGCACAATCGAATTATTTCTCCATAATGTAATGTTTTTTCAAACGATCAGCTGTTTCTTTAGGCATATAAGTTTCATCATGTTTTGCTAAAATACGCATCCCTATAAAAAAGCCCTGTTTATCGAAATGCCCTTCTACGATCACCCCCTGACCTTCACGAAAAAGATCCGGTAAGGCACCATTGAAAACTACTTTTTCATGTTTTTTGTTATCCGTTACAAAAAAAACAACGCCTCTCTCTCCAACATATTGAACAGTTCCCTTTTCAACAAAGCCACCCAAACGCAAAGGGCGCTCCGTTAAAATATCTTCTCTTGTAATTTCAGAGGGCATTCTAAAAAAACTGACCGCATGACGCATTGCATACACTATGAGACTTGCTGCAATTGTCATAACCAAACAACATAATAATATGATCAGTAAGCGCTTTTTTTTTCGCTGCTCTAAAATAACCTTCCATGAGGCAGAATTCTTTAAAGATTGACTGTTCATAGACACTCTGCGAAAAAATTTTAAATACGTTATAATTAAGTATCAATATTTTATTTTTTAAGAGCTTTGCACATCTTCTACATAGGTGCAAGATTTCTTTTCTTTGTATGCTTACTCGATAAATCACGTAACTGAATCATCATTTTTTTAACACGTGATTGTCCTGAAAAATTTTCAGGCATTGTATCAAGAAAGCTTTGTAAAAATTGCACTGCCTGTGCAGTTTTTCCTGCTTGATGCAATGCATCGGCTAACAATAAACGTGGATAAAAATCTGTTGGCGCTAAATCTGCTGCTTTTTGAAAAGCATTTTGCGCTTCTTGCGTTATCACTCCCCCTTCATAACCAACCAATGCTAAACCGTATCCTACAAGCCTTGGAGCTGTTTCTCCATTCAAACGAAGTGCATCTAAATAAGTATTCACTGCTTCTTGAAAAAGGCTTTCTTCGAGATACCCTACCGCTAACGCATCTGCTAGCTTGCCATCATGAGGTGCACGGAAAAAAAGCACTTGTAAACGAATAAGCTTTTCTTGCTTACTAAGAGTTTGAGGATCCTTATCCATTAATTCGCTAAAAAAATAACTTTTCACTTCTGGATTGCCTGTCAGCCCATAAATATTCCATGTCATAAGGAGAACAAACAAGATACTTAAAGCCTTAAGAATATTTCTTTTTTTATAATGCATATAAAGCTTGTTAAACTCAATCATACGCTTATGGCTTCTATAACCACCCACGGTTTGAACTTTCCATTCTTTTTTTATCTCATCGTCAAAACGTAGTGAAAGAAAAAGAACACTTGCCAGAAAAATCAGAAAAAATGCTGCAAAAATCAATAAGAGCATATCGTTTTTTTCCAATACGAACAGAGAATAACTCGCTTACATTTTATCCTCTTCATGAGAAAAGTGATGTGAATTAATAAAAATTCATTTTTTCATGGAGAATATTATAAAATCTATTATATATATCAATTAAACAAAGAAACTAAAAACAATGTTTCCCTACTCTTTGATGTATTATCTGAAAATACTGCTTTACAAACTTTATAGACATTTCTTGCTTAAGGAGAAAATATGTTATTCTCCCATCTTAGGTAATAAAACTTTTGCATACAACCCACCCAAATCAGAACGTGATAAAAAGAGATTGCCACCATATTCACTGACCATATCTGAAACAATTGCTAACCCTAAGCCTGACCCTAGTTTACTTTCATTAAACCGCCGCCCTCTTTTTAATGCTTCATCAATTTTGTCTTCTGTTAAACCAGGACCATCATCTTCTACAAAGATACTAAAATATTCTGTTTCTTCAGCATTTTCTTCTAAACAACAAGAGATCAAAACCTTTGCGCGAGACCACTGAGTAGCATTTTCAATCAAATTCCCTATAATTTCTTCTAAATCTTCCTTCTCTCCAGAAAAAACAATATCATCAACATCCATAATAAATTGAATTTGTTTTTCAGGATTAAGCTTTTTCATAACCCGCACCAAGCGTTCAAGCACACTGCGAACAGACGTATGATAGACAACACTATCGCATTGTGCTGCAATCCGCGCACGCTGAAGATAATGATTGATTTGAGCTTGCATTATTTGCGTTTGCTCTCTCAACAAACTAGCCTTTTCTCCGCGCATCTTATCTGTCTCATTCATAATCACGGATAGAGGCGTCTTCAATGAATGCGCGAGATTACCAACCTGTGTGCGAAATCGCTCGATAATACGCTGATTATTATTAATGAGAGCATTCATCTCTTGTACAAGCGGCATCACTTCGCTTACTAAATCCGTATTCACATAATGAACTCTTCCTTCGCGAATATCATTCAATGCACATCGAATAAGCTTCAACGGTTGAAAACTAAAGAAAATAATAGCAATATTAATAAGAACACTCCCGATACCGAAACTCCAAAGAAAAATTTGCAAAGTTCGCTTAAATTCCTTTACCTGGGCATGAGCTTCATCGATATTCCCAACAAGCCGAAAACGTGCAATATGATTTTTATTATCAAGAACAACATCACTCTCAATCACTTGTAGCTTTTGACCATTGTTCCCCGTTATCCGATAAGAGCGAAAGAATTTATTGTCAAAAGGTATATCAACATCACTTGGTGTAAATATCTCGCCTGTTCCCAATGAGGGAGATGTCAATCTTCCTTTTAAATTATGGGATATCGCAACAACTTCCCAATACCATCCTGTTGTTGGATCAGAATAACGAATATCATCAATCCCAGCCCCTCCTATCAAAGTACCTTCCGATGACACCGTCACTGTTGCAATAAGACTGTAGAGTTGAGCAGAAAGGATACGCTCTAGGCTTTGTTCAGTTGAACGCTTATAAAATAAAATACTTACTGCAGAAATCGATAAAAGAGAAATAACAACCCATAATGTTGATAAGATCATAACACGTAAACTGAGAGATCGAGTAATTACAAAAAAGAACCTCCTACACCAATTATTCTCTTCAAAAACATTCATTAATCACCTAGCATTCTCACGCGATACCCCATTCCTCGAATAGTTTCAATCAAATCCACTCCAAGCTTTTTCCGTAACCGACCTACAAAGACTTCCACCGTATTCGAGTCCTTATCAAAATCCTGATCATAAAGATGTTCTGTAAGCTCTGTTCTTGAAATGACCCTGTCACAATGATGCATGAGATACGAAAGCAGTCTGAATTCATAAGATGTTAGTTTAATCAATTGACCATCTACAAAAACACGAGACGTCTTTGTATCCAACAAAACATTTCCGCAACATAATGCACTTGTCGCATGTCCCGTAGTGCGACGAATTAATGCTCGCAAGCGCGCCATCACTTCCTCCAAATGAAATGGCTTCACAACATAATCGTCAGCTCCAGCATCAATACCTTGCACCTTATCAGACCAACGGTCTCGCGCCGTTAGCATTAAAACAGGCATGGAGAGCCCTTCTTGACGCCACTTTTCAACAACACTAATACCATCAATCTGCGGTAAACCTATATCAAGTATCACCGCGTCGTAAGACTCTGTGCTCCCTAAAAAATAAGCCTCTTCACCATCGAAAGCACTATCGGAAACATATCCTGCACGTCTTACAGCTTCTGCTAATTGATGGTGAAGATTCCGATCATCTTCAACGATTAAGATACGCATCACAACACCATCTGCCAAAAACTAATCAGCAGGAACAAAAAATTCAACACGACGTAACTTTTCACCATTACGGGCTGGTACAACAACCACAATTGCACACATGTTCTTTCCATCCTGAACAACCGGTTTTGAACGGACGAGAACCCCGCTCTCTTGTGCGGCAGCCTTCTTACCTACTTCAGCACACCCAGAAGCTAGAACAGAATCTGCTCCTAAAAAAGCTGCTATTATTACGAACAAGAATTTTTTTTTCATCATAAATATTTCAATAACCCATCTCTTCTCTTCCTTGATAAAGGATAAAAGAAATAATGGTTTTTTTTGGTCGATTAAAAAATCACAAATGAAAACAATCTATCCTCTATCTTACAGAAGAACATATTAACATTACTCCAAATTTTTAAAAAATCAAAAAAATATTTTTAATAATGAGAATAAAATTTATTCAATAAAATAATAAAATATTAATATACTATCTTACAAAAAATGAATAATTCTAAAACAAATTCTTTCTCTGTTAGAACTATAGAAAAAAAATACTTCTACTCCATATAATTATTGTAGATTTGTTTGGTTGTATTGCTTTGCCATAGGCTCTCTTTAAATGTTTGATTTTTTTAAAAAAAAGAAAGGGCAGCACCGTAAGCCATTTCATAGTCCTGCTCTCATTGAATTAGACGCACGATTAGACACAGCGCTTTATCACATTCGTTCTGCTAACAGTTTTTTCTGGAAAAAGGCAAAAATCGTCTCACAAAATTTTCATCTTCAAGGATGGAAACGTTTTATCGTTGAAGTTCTCGATGAAATACTGACATTAGGGTTGATGGGATTTACTCTTTTCACTATTTTGGGCATTTCTGTTTTTGAACTGACCAAAACAGATTGGTCTTCTCCTAAAAACTTTTCCATTCTTTTTCTAGATCGCTATGGAAATTCCATTGGGCACCGTGGTGCACTGCCGGCAATCTCTGTCCCCGTTGAAGAAATGCCTGACACTGTCATTAAAGCGGTTCTCGCTACAGAAGACCGTCGTTTTTTTGATCATTGGGGTATTGATTTTCAAGGACTTACACGGGCAATTTCACAAAATATGCAAGCTAAAGGTGTGGTGCAAGGTGGTTCAACTCTCACACAACAATTGGCTAAAAATTTATTTTTAACAAACGAAAGAACCATAACACGTAAAATCAAAGAAGCTTATCTTGCTCTTTGGCTAGAAGCAAATTTTAGCAAAAAGCAGATTTTACAACTTTACCTTGACCGAGCCTATATGGGAGGAAACAATTTTGGTATTGCCGCAGCGGCAAAATTTTATTTTGGAAAAAACATACGTCATGTCTCTTTAAGTGAATCTGCTATGTTAGCAGGACTCTTTAAAGCTCCAACAAAATATGCTCCTCATAGTCATCTCTTTGCAGCTCAAACACGTGCCAATATCGTCCTTTCTAATCTTGTTAATAGTGGCTTTATGACGAAGAGCCAAATTATCAATGCGCATCGCCACCCTGCTAAGGCACTTCCCCAAAGAGAAAATAATCAGCCAGATTATTTTCTTGATTGGGCATTCGAGGAAGTCAAAAAAATGCGTAATCAACTTCCAAGCCATAGTTTAATTATTCAAACGACCCTTGATCCGAATATTCAAAAAGCAGCAGAAGAATCAATCGCATATCATTTACATCAATATGGTCAACAATATCGCGTAACCCAAGCTGCCACCGTTATACTCGATAATAACGGTGCCGTATGCGCAATTGTTGGAGGACAAGATTATAAAAAGAGCCAATTTAACAGAGCAACACAAGGCGGACGGCAAACTGGTTCTTCATTCAAACCTTATGTTTACGCAACCGCACTGGAACACGGACTGTCTCCCTCGACAATCGTTTTAGATGCTCCTATCAATTGGGGAGGTTGGACACCAAAAAATAATTCTGGTCGTTATTTGGGAAAAATTGATTTAGCAACAGCTTTAGCTTTTTCTATTAATACAGTCCCTGTGTATCTCACCTATCAATATCTTCACCGCGATACCCAACCTATCATAGATCTCATCAAGAATATGGGGATTAATGCGCATATTTTATCACACAAAACGATGGTTCTGGGCACTTCCAACATGACCCCCATGGATCAAGCAACTGGCTTTAATGTCTTTGCGAATGGCGGGATAGCTGGTAATCGTCATGGGTTTACGCAAATCAAAACAATTGATGGTCGTGTCGTGTGGGATTTCGAACATAACGGAAAAAAACTACACCGAGTTCTGAGTGAACAATCAACAGCTTATATGAACCAAATGATGGTGGGTGTCACGACACGAGGATCTGGTAAGCGTGCTGCTCTACCCATGACTCTCGTCGCTGGGAAAACTGGAACATCACAATCTTATCGTGATGCTTGGTTTGTTGGCTTTACAGGCAATTATACAGGAGCGGTATGGATGGGAAATGATAACTTTTCACCGATGAATCGTGCTTTTGGGGGGGGCGTTCCTGCCATGATATGGCATAGCATCATGCTTGCTGCACATCAAAATATCATGCTCAAACAGCTCTATGGTGTTAAAGATTCTCTCCTTCCTTATCAGCCCCCAGTACTTTCTTCCCATGCAGATTCTGAAGTTCCTCCTCCAATACCCTCTACGCTTTCTCCTGAAACATTAAATATCGTGCGATTGATTAACAAAGATCTGAAAAAAACATCTGCAATTTCTTTGAAAATGAAAACAACTGGAGATTCAACATTTTGAATTCAAGATATTCACTGATGTTTTTTAATATCACCATTTTCTTTTTTATCTTCGCTTTTTCCATTTTATGTGGAACACTGAGTGTCGATTATGTGCTCAATTCCTTTCCTTATTTTGGACTCTTTAGAATTGGAAAATGGAGTGCTTATCCACAAATGGGAACAGCCAATATGGATCCTTATACCCGCGCCCGCACCGCTAAACAAGGCATTGTTTCACTCGGACGAACTGAAGGTATTCAATTCCAGATTTGGCAAGATAACCAAGGGCGTCCACTTCATCATCACTGTCATTATTTGCTCAAAGGCACCATCCCTGAAACCCGTCTTTTTACCCTTTATACAGCTGACAAATCCCTAAAACCCTATACTTCATCCAAAGAAATACCTTTTGAACTCCACACTGACAATATTATCTATGAGCATGATGGCTCATTGCGCATTAATATTTCACCCACACCGCAAACAGGCAATTGGCTTGCAACAGTTAGTCAAAAAGAATTCGGGCTTATTCTTACTTTATATGATACCTCAATCATCTCTGCAACGGCATTACAAAAGCTCACAATGCCATCAATAGAACAAATCCCATCAGGACAAATAAATTGTGACTAGATTTATTTATATCGCACTTCTTGCAATCATTGGCGCTATTATTGTTCATATTTGCGTTCTCTTTCTGATCCCCTATTGGGCACAAGATAATATATGGACAACACTTAAAAAATCCGGAGCCCCTTATCAATTTGTTGCTTTTACTCCCGATAATCCTATTCAACAATCTGCTGATCCACTCTTTCTTCTTAAAGCCTGCAGATTTAATCTTGAAAATGGACCTGTTCATTTAAAAGCTTTGAAAACACGACAATTTTGGTCACTAGCAGCCTACACACACAACGGAATTATTTTCTATAGCCTTAATGACCGAACCGCCCCTGATGCGACACTCGATCTTATTATTGGAAAACCAATACAAATCATAGAACTCAAAAAATCAAAACCTAAAAAAAATGCCAATTCAGTTTTGGTTGCTAAAAATTTGAATGAAGGGTTTGTTATTTTACGTATTTTTGTCCCTTCTTCCCTTGCAAAAAAAGAAAGTGAAGCTTTTCTTTCATCTGCAACCTGCCGCATATTTTATGAATAAAAACGGACTAAACTCTCATTTGTACAACACCTTCCTTTCTATAAAATACATGAAGCCTATCAAAATGGTTATCTTTTTTCTCTATTAATCAAATATTCGAATTCAGATTTATCTGATTGTAGATCCCTAAATTTTTTATTGAGATAGAATGAAATCTCTATTGCACATCATCATATCCTATTTGATACGCATTATCTGACAGAAAAAACTCCCCGCCATTAGAAGAGAAAAATCAAGAGTAAAGTTCTAAAAATATATGCTGCTAACAACCGTAGAACTTGTTATTTGAGTTTATTTCTTTTTATTTACAAACATTCCCATAAAATTCGCATCAATAACATGATAAACTATAGAAGAAATACTGATTACCTTCAATGAAGTGCTAAAATAACCACTGGAAACTTATAAGACATTATGCATCCTTGACCTCAAAAATAAGTGCTTTATTTTTGGTTTATGAGCAGAAGCTTTTTGTAAGATAGCACTCTGAAAAAACTTGGCTTATAGTTTACAATCGAGGGGAAAAACTTCATGAAGAAGAGATATGTTCGGTTCGTTTCAAGAGCAGCAGTATGGTCCCCTCGATTTGGTGGATTGTCGTTCTTTATTTTATTATTTTCAGTCATTTTACAACGTTTTTCCGTCATTAACGTAACTGACTTCATAATTTTGATCGGAATCTCTACTGGCTGTGTAATTATTTCTCTTTTTCTGGCTATTAAAGCACTTCATAGTTTGTGGGTCTATGGTGCTCTAGGGGGAATGAAAGCTTTAAAAGGGATCATTTATTCGTTGATAACAGCCACACCATTGATGCTCTTTTTTGGACTTTGGTTTACCTTACCGGCTCTTTACGACGTTTCTACCGATACACAAAGACCACCGGCTTTTTTTCGCACAATACGTCCCAGCGATGCTTTACCACTCAAAAGTGTTTTGACTGAACAAGCAGCAATACAGATGTCACAATGGCCAGAAATATCGGGGCGCCGTTATGATGGCTCACCTGACCGTATTCGCGAATCCGTTCTTAATGTTTTAGCAGCCTATGATTGGCCTGTTGTGGCTCAACGAGAGTTTAAAGGTGAAGAAAATGCGCTTTATATTGAAACAATGGCAAAAACTTTTTACCTTGGTTTTATTTCAGACATTGTGATACGCTTAACCAATGAAGGGGATACAACTTTTGTTGATATGCGTTCTGCTTCTCGTTATTTGCTAAGAGATTTGGGAACGAATGCTGCTTTTATTATCGATTTTATGGATGCCCTTGATACAGAAATCGCCTCACTTCCTCTCTCACAAGACGATGAATAACAATCTAAGAGAAATAAGGCATTTTATTTCATAAAAGTTGCCTATTTTTCAATAAATCATGATACATAAGCAAACAATCACTTTTCAAAAACTATAAATTGATAATCCTTATACAAAAGATAATAATCTCAAAACAACCCATGCTTGAAATAATGAAAAAGATTAAAAAAATAGGAAATAAAAAACAGAAATATTGATAATAATATTAAAGTCTCTGTCTAACTGTAATCAGTAAATATTTTTTAAAGTTTAATATTATATAAAAATAATAACTTATTTTTTATAAATAACTCTACAAATAACACCTTATAATTATATTTTTAAAATAATATAACAACTTGATTTTATATTATTTTAAAATTCCCATATATTCAATTAATAAATTTGCAGCATAATATAATATAAAAAACCTAATTGTTGTTAATATTGTCCTTTTTATACTCCAGTTCTTACCTTTAAATCTATTGTAAAAAAACATGCAAAGTCCAAATCCAATTGCTGTCATTAAGGAGCTAGTAAAAGTATGCATAACAAAAAATCCAGACTGAAATTTCATCTACTTTATGAATGATTTAAGAGAGAGAGCAATAGAGTATAATTCAAATAATAAACTTAACTTAATTAAATATAATTTTATATATAAACAATCTTTATAAAATTCCCATATATTTAACTAATAAAATTCCAAAATAATATAATATAAAAAACATAATTGTTGATAATATTTTCCTTTTTATACTCCAGTTCTTACCTTTAGATCTATTGTAAAAAAAATTGAAAATCCATATATAAACGTTACCAATAAGGCGCCAGTAAAATTATTCATAACAAAAAAATCCAAATTAAATATCTATTGTCTTAAACAAAAATATCCCTGAAATCAATTACCATAGCTTTAAAGTGTGTTTACGGTATTACTGATCTCAGAAATATCTTTATCATTATTTTCTAAATAAATTAGAAACAGTGTTCTTCCACTTTATGGATAGCATTGATTGTACTTATCTATCAAACCGTTAGCAGTTCCTCCTAATCCGCCTCCTACTGCTCTAGGTAGACCAGCTACTGCACACCAGCCCCTCCTCCTAATACGGCTCCCACGAGACCGTCTGTGCCTACTGTTGAGCATAAGAGCCTGCGCTACAATCATCTTCTTCTGGAAAAGCCAACTGTTTGGATGTGAGTTACTACTTTAATCATTTGATAAGCATGCTATTTAGCAAAAAATCAAATATAATTTGTAAAAATATATAACTCATAATAAATAATAAAATAATGATAATAACGTAATTCTATATTATTTTAAAATTCCTATATATTTAACTAATAAAATTCCAAAATAATATAATATAAAAAACGTAATTGTTGATAATATTTTTCTTTTTATACTCCAGTTCTTACCTTTAGATCTATTGTAAAAAAAAATTGAAAATCCATATATAAACGTTACCAATAAGGCGCCAGTAAAATTATTCATAACAAAAAAATCCAAAATAAAATATCTATTGTCTTAAACAAAAATATTCCTGAAATCAGTTTAGCCATAGCTTTAAAGTATGTTTATAATATCACTGATCTCAGAAATATCTTTATTGTTATTTTCTAAATAAATTAGAAACAGTGTTCTTCCACTTTACGGATGGCATTCATTGTACTTATCTATTAAACCTGTAGCAGCTCCTAATAATCCGCCTCCTACTACTCTAGGTAGACCAGCTACTGCACCCAGCCCCCCCTCCTAATAAGGCTCCCACGAGACCGCCTGTGCCTACTGTTTGAGCATAAGAGCCTGCGCTACAACCATCTTATTCTGGAAAAAGCCAACTTTTGGGATGTGAGTTACTACTTTAATCATCTGATGATGCATGCTATTTAGCAAAAAAATCAAATATAATTTGTAAAATGTATAAATTATGATAAATAATAAAATGCTGATAATAACGTAATTCTATATTATTTTAAAATTCCCGTATATTCAATTAATAAATTTGCAGCATAATATAGTATAAAAAACCTAATTGTTGCTAATATTTCCATTTTTATACTCCAATTCCCACCTTTAAGCATATTATAAAGAATCATTAAAAATTCGTATATAAACGTTGCCATTAAGGAGCTAGTAAAAGTATTCATAACAAAAAAATCCAAAATAAAATATCTATTATCATATACAAAAATATCCCTGAAATCAGTTTAGCCATAGCTTTAAAGTATGTTTATAATATCACTGATCTCAGAAATATCTTTATTGTTATTTTCTAAATAAATTAGAAACAGTGTTCTTCCACTTTACGGATGGCATTCATTGTACTTATCTATTAAACCTGTAGCAACTCCTCCTAATCCGCCTGCGGCTATTCCACTTGGCCCCCTTAATACACCAATTAATGCTCCTACGCCTCCCTTTATAACAGCTGCTTCAACATAATCGCTTGTTTCACAACTTGGATTTGGATTCGGATGGCATTCATTGTACTTATTTATCAAACCGTTAGCAGCTCCTCCTAATCCGCTTACTACTACACCTGCACCAGTTACTAAACCAGCTGCTGCTCCTATACCGCCGTGTATGGCAGCTGCTTCAACATAATCGCTTGTTTCACAACTTGGTGCCGAATGGCATTGATTGTATTTATCTGCCAAGGCATCACCAGCTCCGGCTAGCCCGCCTCCTACTGCTCCACTGACAAAGCCAGAACCGACACCTCCCGGTCCAGAAAAAAGACCTCCGACTGCACCAGCAACACTTCCTATTATTTCTCCTACGATGCCGCCTGCACCTGCTGCTTGGGCATGAGCGCCTGCACTACAATCATCTTCTTCTGGAAAAAGCCAACTTTTTGGATGTGAGTTACTACTTGAATCACCAGCTCCTCCTATTCCGCCGCTTACTGCTCCACCGAGTAAGCCAGCAACTGCACCTCCTGGTCCAGCAATAGAACCTCCAGCTGCACCAGCACCACCTCCTAATATTGCTCCTACAATGCCACCTGTACCTGCTGCTTGGGCATAAGCGTCTGTACTATAATCATCTTCTGGAAAAAGCCAACTTTTTGGATGTGAGTTACTACTTGAATCATTTGATGAGCTTGAACTACCCATTTAAATCCTCCTTTTATTATTAAAAATAACTGTATCACAACGATACAGTGGGAATTTCATTATTGTTCATTTTAGCAAATGTCAAATATAATTTGTATAAATAACAATAAAAATACTGTATAAATAATAAATACATTATGTTTATATTATATTCACACAAAATGTATATTTTGTATAAATATAATACTATTTACAATACTGTTTAAATATGCGACATCAATCGCTCTTTCTATTAAATAAAATCATAAATTCAAATGAGTCATTCACAAGAAAAACCAGTATCATTCTCTTGGTTTACAAGAACAACAAAGAAATATATCTATTATGTCATCGAACTCAGTTGCGTTGCTGTTGTTTTGCGTTTGCTGGGCTTGGTGAATCCTTTTATTTTTCAAGCGATTATCGACCGTATTCTCCCTTTTCAGCGTATTGAAAGTCTCTATGCTATCGTTGTCTTGATGGTTGCTATCATGCTGTTTAGCACAGCTCTTAGCACTCTATCAGGCTACTTAGGTGCTTATTTAGCCAATCGGCTTACACTAGAATTTGGACGGCGCATTTACACCCATCTTTTAAGTCTCTCCTTGCCCACTTTACGCCGTTGGCAAGTAGGAGAATTGTTTTCACGTATTGGAGAAGTTGATACAATTCGCGGTTTTTTAACAGGAACCATCGCCACAACTGTGCTAAATGTTCTGTTTGCCATTATTTATATTGTTGCACTCTTTTCCATTAGTCCGAAACTTACCTTCATTGTCCTTATCATTTTACCTTTACAAATGGGGTCTTTAGCGTTGGTCGGTCCCTTCTTGCGCCGCCAATTACGCCGTGCTTTCACTCTGCAAGCTGTCCATAAATCGCGCCTTATTGAAAGTTTTACCAATCTTGAAGCCATTAAAGCACACGTAAAAGAATCTGCTCATACAATACGCATGCAAGAAACTTTAGCTCGTAGTTTAGATCAAAGCCTTACAACCAGTAAATTGCATCTTCTCAATGGAGCCATGAGCCATATTTTTGGTGATCTTTTCACTATTTTTATTATCTTTTTTGGTGCTCAGGCAGTTCTTCAAAACCAGATTACGCTAGGGCAACTTATTGCCTTTCATCTCCTCGCTGGAAATGTTTCTGGTCCTATCTTAAGCCTTGCATCCCTATGGGAAGAATGGCAGCATTTGAAAATCTCTCGTCTTCGTTTGGGCGATATTCTTAACTCCCCTTCAGAATGGGAAGAAGAAAAGCCGCCTCTTCAACTCAGCGCTCCTCCTCATCTTGAAGCCAACGATCTCTGTTTTTCTTATGGAGATAAATCCATTATCAATCATCTTGATGTCTGTTTACAACCTGGGCAACCAATTATGTTACTTGGTCCTTCAGGGTGCGGAAAAACAACCTTGGCGAAGCTCCTTTGTGGACTCTACCCCCCAACAAGCGGAAAGATATTGATTAACGCCCAACCTTTACAGAATTTTGATGTCCGTAGCGTGCGTGACACAATCGCGTATTTTCCCCAAAATCCTTGCCTTTTTTCCGGAACCATTCTTGAGAATATGCTTCTTGCTAAACCAGATGCCACTAAAGATGAAATCGACGCTGCACTATATGTTAGTGCTTGCCATGATTTGATTGCTCAGTTGCCTTTAGGACTCAATACTCAAGTAGGAGAGCAAGGTGGTTTTTTATCAGGTGGTCAGCGCCAACGCTTGGCTTTGGCTTGTTTCTTTCTGATAAATCCAAGCCTTCTTATTTTGGATGAACCTACTTCCGCATTGGATGACACTGTCAGTGCACAAATTGTTGAGCATTTATATAAACTTTCACAAGATCGTATTGTTCTTGTTATTACCCACAAAAGTGACCTCTTTCCTCAGCATGCAACCGTCTTAAACTTTACTGATTTGGAGGCAAAAAATGGCAGATAAAGCTCCCTATTTGCGCCCTTTGTCACCAACGCTTCATATGGTGGTTGCTGTTTTGGTCACCTTATTTCTCTTTATTGTGATCGGCAGCTTTATCGCAAAAACAGAGATTGTTGCACGGGGGCAAGGAAGTGTTATTCCCACCGCTTACGTTCAGCTGGTCCAAGCGCAAAATACAGGACGCATTGAGAAGATTCTTGTAAAAGAAGGGCAATTTGTTCATCAAGGCGATCTCCTTATTCAATTAGATCCCCGTGAAGCCCTCAATGAGTGCGCACGTGTTCAAGCAGATATCGCGCAACAAACCCTTCAAGCACAAATCGCAACAGCTATTTTAACAGCTTTGCATGAAAGTGATCCTTTGGATAAAGATTTTGTAACCAAAGGGCTTGCCTATCTGCCAGCTCCTCCTTCTGGCAATAAAACTGCAAGAATAGAAGGGGAAAAACTCATTAGCGCTACCCTTCAATCTCTCCAAGATAAATTAAGAGCGCTAAAAGCACAAGCGGACCGCGTCGAGCGCAGCGGTGCAACACAACATGCGCAATTAGATAGGTTGGAAGATGATCGTCAATTAAGCCAAGGAAAATTAAAAGCTGCAAAAAGCCTGATGGAAACAAAAGTCATTAGCCAAGCCGTTTATTTAGAGCGTTTACATGACTTTAAAAATGTCGAGCATGAAATTTTAACCAATCAAAGGCGTTTGGAAGAAAATGCCGCCGAAATAAACACCCTACGCCAACAACGGAAAAGTCTCATTTCCGATGAAATTGCCCGCTATCGGCAACTTTCGCGTGAAACAGAACTGAATCTTCAAGGATTAAAAGCAAAGCTTGATAGCACTCAATACCATCTTGACCACTTATCACTTTATGCACCTGTTGATGGACGTATCGATGATTTAAGTATCCATACTTTGGGCGGCTTTGTAGAAGCTGGTAAAACGCTCATGCGTATTGTCCCTGATGCGGGCGGTCTCATTGTTGAAGCGTTTTTTGATAATCGAGATATTGGTTTTTTAGAAAAGGGCCAACGTGCTTACATCAAGTTTTCTGCCTTTCCACCTGAACGTTTCGGTGTTATCCACGGTACCGTCGTTAATGTAGGCGCTACAGCGCGCTATAATAAAGAAATTAATGGTGTCTACGCTGTTTTAATCAAAATTGACCAAGATCATATCACTTTGAATAACAAATATCTTAAATTTATCCCTGGCATGACTGTGACAACGGATGTCATTACCTCAAAACGACGTCTCATTTCTTATTTCTTTGAACCTATCACCAAAATTTTAGAACAATCTCTAAAGGAAAGATAAAGATTAATGTGTGTGCATGAAAATCCTTCATCATCATTCATAGACCCTCTTACAGCGTTAGGAGCTATGATGGTTTTAATGCTTACATCTCCCTTATACCGCCGCTGGCGAATTTGGGATATCGAACGCAACATAGGACCCGCCTTACAGACTGGGCAATATAAACTCTATAAAAATGAACGTGGAGAATTTTGTGCCTTTATCACTTGGGCTTTTTTAGATGAGAAAAATCATCAATCTATGCTTAAAAAGGGAGAATTTTTACCCGATGTCAATTGGCAGAATGGAAAATACGTATGGTTTATTGATTGTGTAGCACCTTATGGACATACTGCTCATATTGTACGCGATATGCAACGAAATATATTTCCTGATCAGCGTTATTGTTATGCTGTACGACGTAATGAAGATGGTGGAATACGAAAAATTGCACGCTGGTGTTGCTATAGAGCGCAAAATCCAGCCAAATAGTTTTTCTAAAGCAAGTGCGCATAAATCATTTACCCCTCGCCTCTTATAAAGAAAAACCTCTAAAAATAACTATTTTAACTATGTTATAGTAAGAGCCCCCCTACAGACGCGTATTTCCCATCTTATCAAATTCAATATGAATGACTACAGATAGTTAAGAGGTTTAATCCACTCGTTCTTTATCTTTTATTCTTATAGAGTCAAGAATAAGCCTGATAGAATAAACTCGCTCTGGTGTTGGATACAAGATAAGCTTTTGTTCAAAATAAGCATAGCGTGTAGGCATGCCATGGCTACAATCATCCTCAAGATTCTCAATAACAAGAGGATCTGTATGCAAAAGCTTTGCTTTGCTGTGATTATCTTCATAAACGTAAGTATCAACAAGGCAAAGTATTGATTTATAATGATAATCTAGCTCTGTTCATATTGAATTAGACCCCCGAATAACGTAGGATTCTCTCATTTCAAATCTGTTTATCTTGAATCAATCAAAACCACTTGCTTGCACGTCAAAAGCGGGGCTGGTGTGTGGGTACAAATGAGGAAAGAAAGGAGTAAAAATGCCTCTTATGAATCGTCTTAATGCAAGGGCTGTCGCAACATTGGGGGCTGGCAAATATAATGATGGTGCCGGCTTGTTACTTCATAAGCGTAAAGATGGGGGTGCTCAATGGCTTTATCGTTATACCATTACGGATGAAGGATTAGCACATTTTAAAGCGGCTTATCCTAATGAAAAAATCACGAAAGATGATTTATTCTATTACGTTTATGGGATTTTCCATTCAAAAGATTATCGTACACGTTATGCACATAATTTATGCAAAGAATTGCCTCGTATTCCTTGTGTAAAGAGTGCCGATGATTTTTGGAAGTTTGTAACAGCAGGACGTGAACTCGGTCATTTGCACGTAAATTATGAAGATGTAGAGCCTTATCCAGTGACCTTTAAAAAGGGTAATCCAAAACAGACAGAGATCTCTAATCCCGAAAAGTTTTATTATGTAACTGAAATGAAATTCGCAAAAGCAGCTAAAGAGAAAGGAAAATCCGAAAAGGATAAATCAACAGTTATTTACAATAGCAATATCACAATAACAGATATCCCTCTTGAAGCTTATGAGTATATCGTCAATGGTAAACCCGCTCTTGAATGGGTTATGGGGCGTCAATGTGTAAAGACTGATAAAAAGAGTGGCATTGTTAATGATGCCAATCGCTATGCTGTTGAAACCGTTGGCAACCCTGCCTACCCTCTAGAGTTATTTCAGAGGGTTATTACCGTAAGTTTAGAGACAATGAAAATCGTAAAAAACTTACCAAATTTGGTATTAAGAGAAACTGAATAACTTATAAAGCATGCTCACATAATGGGTATGATAAACGCATAAGTGGTATAAGGTCTTATAGCTATAGGTTCCTATACCCCCTTTATACATTGCTTACATACAATCTCTAAAAGGAGTGTTTATATGCGTTATTCTAAAAAGAAATCCCATCTTAAAGTGAATAGGCTTCTTTTACATTGCCTTTAAAAGATTATACCGTAATCTAAAATGATAGCTTTATTTAAAGAGAGCTATGTATATTCATTTTCTTATATTACTTATAGGTTTTGAATGTTTCTAAAACCCCCAAAACCCTTACAAAACATACACCATTAGTTGAATTTATAGGTTGTATTATTGATATAGGTTGTTTTTTGAAAAATTGATAAAAAATAATATATTGAAATATAATGACTTTTATTTTTTATTGAAAAATATGTAAAGGGGGGGCGTAAAAAGCACCTCCAAAACTCCCAAAAACCCCTAAACCTCCAAAACTCACAACCATAATGGTCTTGATAGCATTTATTATGATTATAATCCCTTTCTTTTGAAAGGCTTAAAGGATCATATGCTTTTCATAAAGCACATTTTAATCATTCACTAAATGATCACTTTTGTCGATTCAATGTACTGACACAAACTGACAAATATATATTTACAGTTGTATTTATTTGTTATGGCTGTTTTAATAAGTTGTATTTTGAAAAATCGATAAAACTTAACATATTGAAATATAATGATTTTAATTTTCTCTCATTTAAAAAAAATGATATAAGTTCTAAAAAGAACTGACAAGACTGACAAAAGTTTATTAAAAGGGATTTTGCTCATCTCTATAATGATCAGTTTCTATTGAGATGTTTTCATAACAAGCAATAAATCACAATTATCCTATTTATCGTTTCTCTTATGAAAATGAAAAATGATGCCATGGCTATAAAGAACATAACAGCTATAGAGAATGCGTAAAAACAGTAAACTTGAATACTCATATGCAAATGAAAGCATTTGTTTATAAAGACAGTCCCTANAGCAATAAATCACAATTATCCTATTTATCGTTTCTCTTATGAAAATGAAAAATGATGCCATGGCTATAAAGAACATAACAGCTATAGAGAATGCGTAAAAACAGTAAACTTGAATACTCATATGCAAATGAAAGCATTTGTTTATAAAGACAGTCCCTATAAAGGCTGTTAAGTCTAAAATGTGTTATTAAAAGAAATTAACAGAAATCTTAAAAGCCATTTAGTGACAAAATTGATAGGTTATAAAGTTTAAAATACGCATTATGAGAGCGTTTCTAAATATTATAAATGTATAGATTCAGAAAATACGCAATCGTTTCACAAAGCCCGTAATATAGCTTTAAAATCACATAAATATAAAAGAAGCAATTAATAAGCATAAGATATTATCAATACACAACGTATTTAAAAAAATACAAAAAAGATAAAATATTGTTTGACAATAAATACGTATTTTGTTATATAAATAATCAAGTGATAGAAACACTTAATAACTAGCGGGTAAACTACGATAAGGTTTCTCCCATTTCTTTAAAATATCGACTGTCTTTTGTGCTGTGATTAGCATATAATGGTTTTGTCGGGTGTAGCTACACCATAAAATACCTTTATGGGAAAAGTGTAGCAACGGACTAGTTACCGTGTTTTGAGCGCCTGGCGCCCTTATAGGGTGTCAATTTCAAAACTCTAAATAACTAGGTTTAATAAAATGAATTATATATCAAAAACCACCCCCGTTATCTCTAATATTGCAAATGAAACCGCGTCTGTTAATCAACAAGAGCCTGCAAAAAAATACGAATTTATTGATGATTGTGAATATATCGATGGTCATTTCTTAACTCGAATTAG